>JBHLNY010000166.1:0-7460 GCA_048941065.1 Promethearchaeota archaeon | reverse complement strand
ACTATCGAACCATTGATGAGTTTTAGTATAAAATAATCCTTCTTTAACATCAGCCATTTTTTAATCACAATTTTTTTATTTTTATTTCATAGATTATAACTTATTAAAAAATATTGAATTTGATGATATTTTAAATTAATAATAATAAAGATTTAAAATTTTTTTATTAATAAAAATTACAAAAAAAGAACATTGAATCTTAAAGAACAAATTGATTTTTACACAGATTTTAAAGATTGGTACTTTAAAATAATAGAGACATTTCAATTTAATTATAAAAAAGATTGCAGAGGACGTAATTATTTATCCCAGATTTTAAAAAAAAAAGGAAGGAAGTGGGATCTAGAAGGATTATTAGTCTCTTTTAAAAATCTTCTTAAAAAAAGTAATAATATTTTAATTTATGGGTGTGGACCATCACTAGAACCCACTGTTGATATTATATTGAAAGAAATAGGGGTAAATTTTGTTACTAATTGTATAAATTTAGCTGCTGACGGAGCATCGGTCTTATTAAAAAATAAAGAATTACATATTGATGCAATCTTTTCTGATTTAGATGGAATAACTAAAGAAGAGTTTAATTATCCAGATTTTATGATTGTCCATGCTCATGGTGATAATATTGAAAAATTAAAAAAATTTAAAAATGAAATCCTTAATTTTAAAAATATTATTGGAACTACTCAAGTGGAACCATTAAAAAATTTAATAAATCCAGGAGGTTTTACTGATGGAGATAGGATTCTTTATTTTTTACGAACATTATTAGAACCTAAACATAAATTATTTTTAATAGGTATGGATTTCAATAATATTATTGGAAAATATTCTAAATTAGAAATGGACAAAGACCAAGTAGGAAATTCAATTAAGGTAAAAAAGCTAAAAATCGCAATTAAATTAATAATTTGGTTAACATCTTTTATAAAAAATAAATTATATTTTGTGAATTCAAGTCATATTCCAGATCCATTTAAAAATCTTTCATTAGAGGAATTTAGGAAACTAATTCTATAAATAATGTCTAAATCTTATGATCTTGTATACCAGAAGAAGTAATTTTGTAAACTAATTTTTTCTCGGGATTTCTATTGGAGTTAACAATATGTGCATAACACAATCCTTCTTCTTTAAGATTTAGAAATATGTACTCTGAGAAAAAAAAGTTAATAAAATGGTTTCCAACGGGTAAGAATCGAATAATCGCATTTTTAATAAGATTTGGAGCAACTTGTGCAGTTACTACCGTTATAAGATTATACTTTTTTGTGAGTGAGTCTATTTTTTCTAGAATCTTTAAAAATAACTCTTTAGATTTTTTATATGAAATTTTATTATCTCCTTGTTCAGACCTAAAATGATTGTTTATTGAATCAATAATTAAAACTTTTTGATAGCTGTTATCAAGAAAATTCTCCAGATCATTCAAAGCAAGCAAAAAAGCCGAATTACTCATGATTTTAGTTATATAAATGCTTTTTAATACATCTTTATCGTTTAATTTAAAATTAATTGTTATGTCTCTTATTCTCTCTGGACGAAATGTATTTTCTGTATCAAAATAATAGACAAAGCCCATATCTTTTGCTACTAATTGATCCCGATTTTTTGACAATTTATTATATGCTTGAACGCATAACTGATGACAAATTTGAGTTTTACCTGTTTTATTAGGTCCAAAGATCACATATTTTTTACCTGATAAAAATCCACCACTTAAAATTTCATCAATACTTTTAGAACCAGAAGATAATACTAATTGTTCCTTTCTTTTCTTACTATTTCCCTTATTTAAAATTTGATTAAACTTGATCAATTGGTATTGTTTGATATTTAAGAGGTTGCAGAGGTCCATTTTCATTTAATAAATTAATTAAAGATTTCAATATAATTGTACATATTTATTTAAAAAGATCTTAATTAAAATTATTATTATAATCCTTATAAAAACGAAATATTAATTTTTAGGTAATCATAAATAAATAATAATCTATCTTAAGATTAGTGTATTTTCTTATAAATAACTGCCGAATTGAACTTAAAAAATGGCAAAAAGAAAAAAAGAGATTTGTCCATATTGTGGAAAGAGTTTTGTCTATCTATCACGTCATAAATGCAGAATAAAAGAGCGAGTAGAAGGTCTCTCAGATGAAAAATCTGAAATGGAGAGAAGAGTTGAAAGAATGGAAGAAAAGAAGAGAGATCTTAACCGAAACTTACGAAAGGATGAAGCAATGATCTTAAATATCATCAATAGAGAAAGAGATATACTTTTTAATGATCTTTTAGAGCTCAGTAAAAAGAAACGTGATGAATTAGATCAAATCTTAGATATTTTGGCAATGCAATCGAAAATTAAATTTAGACGAGAATTAGTAGAGGCTTCTTGGACAAAACGTATAACTTCAATTGAAGAAATTGATGTTAAAGCTAACGAAATTAAAATTGACAAGAAGCAGAAATCATTTATTTGGGATATGTTTTCAAGACAACCTTGTTTTATCTGTCCTTTTCATGAAAAATGTAATGAAACTAATTCAGATCAGTTTAATCCACATCATTGTTCATGGTTAACAGATTGGATTGAAGTATCACTGGAGAGAAAAGAATATAATGTTAATTTTGATGAAATAGAATCAAGATTACAGGATACTTAATTACTTTTTCTCTAAACCGATAAGATAAATTTCATTACTGGTCTTTTTAGATGATTCTGGCTTAAATGATTTTATAATTCTAAATTCGTACTTCAAACTCTTAAAAAAATTCTTGAGATCAGGCCCTTGAAACACTTTAAGAACTAAATTACCCTTATTTTTTAGAAGCTTTTTTGTTAGGTCAAGAATTTTAAAACTGAGTTTAATCTGTCTTAGTTGATCAGTAAATTTATTACCTATCTTATTAATTGATGCATCTGATAAGATTAAATCTAATTTATCTTGAAAAAACGTGTTTAAATCATGAAGAATTTCTGGCTTTGTAAAATCTTCTTGGATTATTTTAATATTTTCTATGGGTGTGGTTCTCTTTAAGTCAATACCCATAATTTTATAATGATCTCGATGATAATATTGATCATTATATTTATTTAAATTTTCTATTGCATATTCTTGTGCTACTTGTAACCATGACCCAGGAGCGCATCCTAAATCCAAAATGTAAAAGGCTCTTTTAAAAACTTTAAATCTTTTCTGAATATCTATTAATTTATAAGCAGATCTAGCTCTATATCCTTCTCGTTTAGCGCTTTTATAATGAGGATCTTTCCTATGCTCTTTTGAATTATTAACCATTTTTTCAATAAAGATTTAAATTTTTAATTCCAATAAACTTTTTTTGATAAGTATTAAATCCATATTTGTTTTAATTGAAAGAAAATCAAAATGAGTTCTAGAAACCCTGTATCCTTTTTCCCTTATTATATTTTGAATTACTTCCATCTTTGGAACAAACTGTAACTTTAACTTTTGGCTCAATTTATGTATATTATAATAAGAAACAGGCATATCATTTTCTTCCAATGCTAAATTTAGGAGTTTATCTATTCTATTTTTACATTTATATCCTGAGTTTTGATTTAAAATGAGAATTTCTTTAATAAATTGATTATCGTGAAGTTCTTCGAGCCATAAAGGCCCTGCATAATCTAGGGAATCCTTAATATTACATAGGGGACATTCATTAGACAGGTGTAAGTTTTGACCTTTTAAAATAGTTCTATATCCACAGTGCAAACAGTGGATTATATAACCACAGTTTTCAATATAATGGGTGATTTTTTTTTTACTTTTAAAAGTCAAAACAAATACACGTATGAAATGGGTAGAATAAAAAGTTAAAAGAGGGATGATACCTAAATTATTGACGTTTGCAATTCTTGATATGAAATAAATCAAAATTCTTGCTCCAATTTCCTTACAGTATTCATTATGAAGCGGTTTGGATAAATATTTTCTTAAACATGCATTTTGTTTAATTCCAAATAATACAGCTGTATCTGTGGCAGTTATGCATAATAGACCATTTACTTTTTGTATAGCTTTAAAAGCTGAATCTAAATAGAGATTTGGGGTACCAAAAGGATCAATAGAGATTATATTTGGTTTTTTATTTTCTTGTTCTGATGCAAAACAGGAATGTTGAGAAATTTCAGTTAAAAGAAAATTAGCATCTTTTCTTGAAATTTCAATTTGAAATTTTGATTGATTTAACTTATTTAAATTGATATTTTTCCTAATTAGGTTAATGGCAATAGGATTTATATCGTTAATATATATTTTTTTAATATTTTTACACTCCTTCATAATTCTAATAGAACTAACTCCTGATCCTGCCATAGAATCTACAAGAATGAGTCCATTTTGATTGAAAAGTTTATTATAGGCCATTATTGCTAAGTTAGTAATATCACGATTTAACATCATTTTCTTGTTATAAAATACGACCATAGATTTTGAAGGGATTAAATCTTTATCAATAGCATGAATGTAGAAATCAGCTGATCCTTCATTTATTATTATTAAATCTTTTTCTTCCATTTTTCTGAATAGATAAAATCTACAAATAAATATTGTTATTATTACTTTTCAAATCCATTTTCTGTTAAAATCAAGTTAAAGCTAATAGATTTATTTTCAGGATCTTTAGTTAATATAAATTTTCTTTCATTTAATTTCTTAGTTCTCATTAGCTTCACGCTATAAGTAACCCAATATTCCATAACTTTCCCACCACTTTGAACTTCAATGATTCTATCATTGAAATTTTTTCTACTAACTTCATTAATTATCAGAATTTCGATACCATAAGTTTCATTTATATAGCATAGATTTGCTAAGATCTGACTTAATTGGTAATTAAGATTGTAATTTTTTTCTTTTTTATTTTTATTTAATTCTATTCGATATAAGTTAGTCAAGGAATCTATAACAATTAAATCAAAATTTATATTGCTTTCTTTTAGATATTTCAGAATTAAGAATTCAAATTTAAAAATAATTTTATTTAATTCATCAAAATTGGTAGACTGAATAAATATTAAATTATCTAGCATTTTAAAGGGTTTAATCATATTAGCTTTTTCCAAAGGAAAATTAGGTTTGGTATAAATAAATATAACTCGTTTTCCGATTTTTGCAGTGTTTATAGCAGTCTGAAAAGCAAATGTAGTTTTTCCAACACCAAATCCCCCCCAAACAGAAAAAATTCCTTTTAAAGGATCAGTACGTTTGAAAAATGTGTTTAGTATAGGGGCTGGAAATTTCATCTAATTAAAAATTATTAATTTTATTTAATATTTATAATTATAATTTGAGAAATAAAATTTTATATGTATATACGGAAAATTTGAATTTCTTTTATAAAATAAATAATGAATTAAAGCGCTTAAATATTAAATTTAAAATTTTAAATATAGGCGCAAAGCTTCCATATTATCCCGCTCTAATTCTTATGACTTCCGAAGATGCCCTTAAGTTTAAAAATCTTAATGAAAAAGTTAATTTCATTAAATATTTTAAGGATGATAACTTTGATCATTATCTCTTAAAAGTTCTAGCTGCTTATCGAATAGACTACAGAAAATATTATTCAAAATTAACCTTTTCAATTGATCCTGGGACAAAACACATTGGTTTGGTGGTTTTTTTAGACGACTATTTTTTGAATTCGCATACTATTTATGATAAAAGAAGTTTTATCATTATTATTAAAGACTATATAACTTGTTTTCAAAAAAAACCTTCCAATTTAATCGAATTAACCTTTAAATTTGGAAGAGGAGTTTTACCAATGACAATAGAACTATTGAATGAAATTTGTGGTGCTTTTGAAAATAGAAAAAAAATGAGAATTTTTTTGATTGATGAATCAAAATCCTCAAAAATTAAAATTCAGGATAATATAAAAAGAAGAATGTCAAAACATGAAGTTTCCGCATTAATCTTAGCATTTAGGAATGGAATTGAAATAAATGATTTTAATATTATTAAAAAGAATAGATTTCAGAAATCTAATAACACAGAGAATAAAGAAACTCGTATTGAAGAAATCAATGAGTCATTAATAGATTTAAAAGAGATAATTGAGAAAGTATTAAACAATGAGATTTCTTTAAGTAAGTCAATTAGAATGTTAAAGTTAGATAAATTTTGTTATTAAAAAAATTATTAAAGATTAAATTAAAAATATTTTTATATTTAAATTATTAATCGAACAATCCCTCAGAATTTTAATGAAGAGATTAAATAGTATCGATACTATTCGTGGTTTTAGCATAGTGTTAATGATTATTGGGCATACAATTGAATGGTGGAGAAACCAATCAAGTAAGTGGTTTGTAATAGCCCTTCATTCCTTGTTAGGTGATGTAGCCGCAGGTGGATTCTTATTAACTTCTGGTATAGGTGCAGCGATATTATTCAGGAGCAGACTTGTTAAAGCTAAATTTTCAGAAGAATTTAATCTAAGAATGGCTAGAAATGAATATATTATTCGAGGGTTACTTATATTAGGTATTGCCTTAATTTATAATTCTTGTATAGCTTTTGCAACTATGAATTTTACATATATTTGGAAATGGTATATACCACTAACAATAGCTATTTCACTTTTATTAGCATTTCCACTGTTAAAAACTTCAAAATGGTTCAGAATTTTACTTGGAATATTTGTATTGATTGCAAATTACTATATTCTATCATTTTTATTACCTTTCAAAGGACAAGCTAATACGTTGGGAGTATTATTTTATATTCTATACAATTCTTTAGGTCTCCATCCGATTCTATGCTATTTTATGATGTTCCTAATAGGAACGGTTGTAGGAGATCTTCTTTTTGATATATATCTTAAAGAGGATCAAAATGATAGGAGAATTATGTTTAAAAGAAATTTTCTATTTCTATTAATAATAGGGGGATTTATAACCACTTTTGGAGTTTTTTTTCTTTTTCCAAATTTTTTAAAACACGCATCAATTTCGTCGATGCTTTATGCATTAGGGATATTATTGATTTTACTTTCAATATTACTTACTATTGAAGAATTCAAAGTTTTTAAGATGGAAAAAAGCTATAGATTTTTCTATTACTACTCTTACTATTCTTTTACTATTTATTTTGCTCATAATATGTTTTATTTTCTCTTTTACCATCAATTAAGTGTGTTGAATATGTGTATTGCCTTATTAGGGACATTTCTTTTACTCACTCTATTAATTAGGACTATATATAAAGAATATGGGGAAAAATTTTCTTTAAAAATGCAGATAGGAAAATTAAGCTTTAGCTTAACAATGATAATTGAGGAGAGATTAAATAAAAAATATTTGAAAATAGTGGTTTAATGAAAGAAAGGATTCTACTAAACAGTATGATAGTTAAGTATCCAAGGATTAATATAGGAAAAATCCTGATTATATAAATAATTTTTTATATTTTATCAAATAATTAGAGAGA
>JBHLNY010000165.1:0-7461 GCA_048941065.1 Promethearchaeota archaeon | reverse complement strand
AGAGGATATTCTCCTATTGGAGAAAAAATTAAAGTTGATTTTATCCTTGAAAAGATTAAGGACTTACTCCAAGAAGCGGAGTATAATATTGAACCTATTGAATTTTATTATCATGATTCAATAGAAGAAAATGTGAAAATTTGGGGTGATCCTAATTATTTTAATGCCGTTATGGACACTATTGAGGAATGTATAAAGGTATCTCAAAGATTGTTGACATTAAGTTTAATAGTCCCTACGTTTTTTTCTGTTATTTTATTGGTATTTTATTATAATTTTCCAATAATTTAAAAAATAGTTTTATAAAATGTGTTTCAATATTTATATAATTCTTTTACGTAATTTTTATTTATCAAAAATTAATGTAAATAAGATTTTGTTATGACACTAGAAACGTTAGATATTATTAATGGAATTTTTAGTATTATTTTTGTAGTAATCTCTTTACTAGTAGGGCTCATTATTCTCACAAAATATTTTAAGTATAAAGAAAGGATCTACTTTTTCGTGGCGTGCACTTGGATACTCATATCTGAACCGTGGTGGCCAAGTTCAATATCATTTTTAGTAGCGTTAAATAATGATATAGGACTACAAGCAGAAATATATTTTTTGATTGGAAATGTTTTAGTCCCACTTGCTATAATTTTTTGGTTAGCTGCTTTCACCGAATTTCTCTATAAAGAAAAACGTAAAATTATTCTATTATTATTTGGTATTTATGGACTTATTTTTGAAATATTCTTTTTCTCGTTTCTTGTATTAGATCCTACCTTAATTGGTGAATTAAATCCACCTGTAGATGCAAATTATAAATTTTTCATTATGGTATCTCTAATTTCCTTCTTGATAATTGTTGTAGCTACTGGTTTTATGTTTGCAAACTTATCCTTAAAATCTGATGATCCTGAAGTTAAATTAAAAGGAAAGTTGCTTATACTAGCATATCTATCATTTTCTGTTGGAGCTTTATTAGATTCTTCAGTCCCCTTAAATGAGGTTATTATTATAATAACAAGATTAATTTTAATATCAAGTGCGTTTGAATGGTATAGTGGTTTTATTTTACCTAGTTGGATGAGAAGACTGCTACTAAAGAAAAAGTAGATAGCCTCTCTTTTTACTTTTCTTTTTTTGAATTTTTTTAAAATAAACATAGAAATCATGGGAAAAGTATAATTTAGTCATATCATGTGGATATTATCGAGATTGATATTCAAATTACATCCATTTCTTCTTAATAAATCAATCAAGATTAAGAACATAAATGTTACGTTCTGAAATAGATAAATTGGTAAAAATAACACTAATTGGAGCTCCGGCTGTAGGTAAAACTACAATGTTGAAGCTTCTATCTAGGGACACAATTGACCGACTATATTTTCCTACACATGGATTTGACTTAAAAACTGTAAAGTTTGATGATTTTCATTTAAGAATCTGGGACTTAGCTGGCCAAAATAATTACCTTAAGACATATTCAAAGGATTACCTTCTGGGTTCAGACATTATTTTTATTGTGACTGATTCAAGTCCTCGAAATGTAATAAAATCAAGAGAATTAATTAACTATGCTTGCCATTTCGTAGGAAAAGAATGTCCTATCATTGCAATTGCCAATAAGCAAGATTTAGTAAAAACGGATGGTCGAATGGATGCCAAAAGGGTTGAGGATACACTTCATATTAGAACATATGGACTTACAGCTATTAATCCTTCAGAACGAAAAAATTTAATGTATATTATAAAAAAGGAATTAGATCAAATTGTAATAAGAAGGGGATTAGAAAATTGAATTTTAGTGAAAATGAGATTTTTGGAGTAGCATTAATTGGATTTGATATGATTGATGGACCTTTTCTCAAATGGAAAAAGGAATATAGCTCTACAAATCATTTTGTGAATCTAGATGATTTTGCTATGAATTTTTATCTAGCATTTCGAGGAGGAAATCGTGGTAAAGATAAAAAAACACCCAGAGCAATATTATACGACAATTTTTATATCGTTGCTTTCCCTAAAGATTTAGAATTGTGTTGTCTCTTCATGAAACCTAAAGGAATTGATAATAATATAAAGCAATTAAATAAAATTGCTAATAGGATTATTACTGAAATGGAATTAGATGAAGAAGAAGATTCACAACCTGATAATTCTGATGAGGATACTATAGAGGAAATTAAAAGATTAATTTTAAACTTATTAAATGGAACAGTAATGACAACACCAGAATTGAGAAAGTATTTTAAGCTAAGTAATTCCCAGATTTGGAAAGTTATGTCAGATTTAGAGAGCTCCAAAAAAATAAAGCGTTCAGGAAAAAAAGGAAGATCTGTACTATGGACTATAAATTAAAAAGTTATTCTTTTTAGTTTTTAATTTATCTTGTTCTATGGTCCCAATTCTTTAATTTTGTATAGTATCTTGAAAACATGATGTAGCAGATATCAGGTAAATCTTTGTCTAAGTTGTTTACTGTGATATATCTGAGAACATGGTTTATAGTAAAAATTCCTAAAAACTCAAGATGATAATTACTAATTTTCTTCAAGTTATTACCTGAGAATGAAATATTCAATCCTTTTACATTATCAAAATAAATATTAGTAAAGATACTTGGAAAAATCTCTCGTTTAATTTTCCATCCGTTGGACGTTTTCCAAATTTTTGCTCCAAGGAATAACTCAAGTTTTTCTTTATCTTCTTCCTTTAACAGTTTAAATGGTTTACTTCTTTGTGCCAATACTTTTTTCATCATTTCAGTTTTTTTGTTATATGACTTTTCGAATAATGAATTCCCTTTAATTTGTCTATCTATATAGTCCATAACGACATCAATGTATGTAGCACTATCTTCACCCGGAACCCACATAGCATATTCACCAGAAAAATAAAATTTAAATTCTGCTTCAATTTCATCACCAAATTCATTCCCAAAATAGGAATAAGCCATATGAATAGTTACTTCAGGGAACATTTTAATTGTAATTGTCCAATCTTCACTCAAACCAATATTCTCAATTTTACCTCCTAAATCTTCCCTTACAATTTTTTCTAATAAATTGTTATCAATATCAATAAATAGATGATATTTAGCTTTGCTTATATCTTCTAATTCCTTCTCATGGGGACCTCTTACTCCAGTAGCATCGATTTGTCCAACTGTCCAAAATTTTCTTTTCTCTGCTGTCATTTTAATTATCACTTATAATCTAATTAATTAAAAATAAATTATTCAATAAATTTTTTAATAAGATCTTCTAATTCTTTTTCCTTAACAAATTTTCTTTCACTAATGATAGAATGAACTTCTTGCATAATTTGAGTTAGAAACTTCTCACAATTTTTAAATCCCATTTGTTTACATTTCATTTTAATTGCGTCTCCATGTAAGGTTGTTGGACCAAAAATAATATTCTCTTCTTGACCAACAATTTCTGGTCGATAAGGTGTAAAACACATCCAAAATTTTTCTTTCTCTAATGCACTCATTACATGTAATTCACTTTCGTGCAAAAAAGTATTTCTTCCTACTATAGGCTTATTATATGGTAATGGCACACCTGAAACGGCTTCAATATATTTACAGAAATCAAAGAGCTTAGATAAATCAATTCCAGTATCAACTCCATAAAGCATTTCCAATGCAACAATAACCTCTTCTAAAGAGGTATTTCCAGCACGGTCTCCTAATTTATTTGCTACTAAATCCATGTAGGTTACACCCTGTTCGACAGCTGATATTGTAGAAGCTGTACCCAAACCAAAATCATCATGTATATGGATACCGATTGGAACTTCTCCAGCGACTTTTTTAAGCTCCTTTATCATGTATGAGATAGCAGGAACACTACAAGCACCTACAGTATCATATAACATGATCATTTTAACTCCATTTTTTATTCCATTCTCAATTGCTCTTTTTAAATTATTAATATCTGAACGTGTAGCATCAACACAATCTAAGATTGCCAGACCCCCTAGTCTTCTTATCTTTTTTAAAGTTGGACCTATTAATCCAATCATCACATCGGGAGTTACTTGATCTCTACCAGTAAACAATCGTAATTGCCATTCAGTTAAAACAATTCCAAACCCAATTAAGTCTATCTTTGCCGCAAGTGATCTGTTAATTTCTTCAGTCCACCGAGTAGGATTTGAACTCAAGTGAGAATATGTTCTTAATTTTATGCCTCTTTCCTTTATTTCATTTGCTAAATCCCATTGATCCTGAACTTGACCAATGTATCCACAATCAATATGCTCTACACCCAGTTCCTCTAATTTTTCTACAATTTCAATTTTCTGTTCTAATGTATAATATACACCTGGGGTTTCTTCTCCTTCTCTAATAGTAGAATCTCGAACATATACTTTTTTTGGAAGATTAAAAGATTCTCTTAAATCATTAGAGTAATTCAGTGGGGATACCCACCATTTTTTATTAAACCAATTTGTGTTTTCTCTCATAACTAACATCTAAAAACATATTATTCTATTTTCTATAATTGCTTTATAATTCGATAATTAAATTTACAGATATTATCTTATCTTACAACTTTTTTAGCTAAATCTTCAAGTTCTTTTTCCGAGATGAAGTTATTATTTTTAATTCTTTCCTGTATTTTTTCACGCAAGATAGTTATGTGTTTTTCATTAAAATTTAACCCCATCTTAAATAATTTTACCTTAATTGCCCTATCTTGAAGTGTAGTAGCTCCAAATATTAATTTACGCGTTTGTCCAACTACATGGGGTTGATATAATTCCCAAGTTACCCAATTACCAAGTAAAATCTGCTCAACATGTAAATCTGATTCATGAATAAAACAATTTTTTCCTACAATTGCCTTATGTGATTGTAAAGGAGCTTTACTATATCTTTCGATAAGTTGAGAAGCTTCCATAATTTTATCTAATTTTAAATTTAAATTAAATCCATATAAAATCTCAAGAGCCATAATAACTTCTTCTGTTGCTGCATTTCCAGCTCTATCTCCAAGCCCATTAAAGACAACATCAACAATTTCAGCGCCTCCTTCTACTCCTGCAAGTGTAGTTGCTACTGCTAATCCAAGATCATTATGTGTATGAACTTCAACAGGAATTTCTTTTACAATTTTCTTGGTGAAGGCAACATTATCTTTAAAAGCTAAAGGAAGTGCACATCCATTCCCATCATAAACCACCACCCTATCAACTCCAGAATCAATTGCCAATTCTAAAAATTTCTTCCAATATCTTGGAATAACGCGACCCGAACCAAATGCTACATATGCACCTTGGGATTTAGCATAATCAATGCCTTCTATTACCCTCTCGAAGACATCTCTTCTAGTTTTTAGAGCAGGACTAGGAACTAATAGGAAATTTATATGATCAGCTTCAGCAGCTATAATATCATCAACCTCTTTCTTTATATCTTCAGCATACATTCTCGCATGAGAAGATAATTTCATCTTTATACCTTCTCTCTTTAGTGCTTTAAAAGTTTCAGCATGTTCTTTAATCCCTGCAGCATATCCCACTTCAATTTCTGGAATTCCCATCTCTTCTAATAATTTTGCAATTTCAACCTTCTGATCAATTGTAAAATAAGTACCGGGTGTTTCTTCACCTTCTCTTAATGTATCGTCCTTAATAATCACCTTCTTTGGTAGATTCATTTGGTTTCTTACTGATTCTGCAAAATTCCATTCATAACTCCACCAACGTTGATCTTTATCCATTCTCATTGACGCCCAAGCATTCAACCACATGATTTCAAGCCTTAAATTTATTAATCAAGTTAATTTAATTAATCTATTTTTTTATCTTATTACCTATAAATACAAATTAAGTATAAAAATTAAGTCTTAGAATTACCAAATAATCAAATTTAGTTTAATTTAGACTAAACTTCAATATTCAATCCTTTTTTCATTCCTTCAAATAGGATTATTCCCAGAGTAGCTAAAATAACTTCAGCGACTAATACTTGGATAAACATTAACCATATAGGTAATGAAAGTACAATATATAAAATTACGGCTACATAAAATGAAATGATAATGGCATAGAAAAATCCACCTAAAAATTTTAAAATTCTCCTGTCCTTAAAATAGATTATACAAAGTAATGCTGGAACATTTACCCAACAACTATTTAAATCAATTATTCCTAAAGGAGAAGACAAATTTACAAAAAAAACACCCATAATTTTTCCAATCAACCCTTCAAACGGAAATAAAATACACATTCCAACTATTAGTTCAGCAACTCGAAATTGAATCCCTAAGAAACTAATAGGCTGAAAAATATAACCTAAGGCAGTATACAATGCCGCAGTTATAGCAATTAAAGCGACTGTTAGACTAAGGTTCCTCTTTTTAAACTTAAAAGTTTTTTCCGCACTAATCTGGTCTTTAATAGCCATAATCATCCTCTAAAGATAATTAGAATTTCAATATATTGTATTGGTGATTTAAAAATTAAAACGTTATGAAAAAATATTTTATCAATAAAAAAATCTAAGAATAAAAAAAAAATTTAAATTTTGATTATTTGCTTTTTTTATCTTTTCTTCATTAAAATATAGATAACACAGATTATTGTACTGATAGAAACACCTATTAAAACAAAAAGCTCAAATCCAGGGATTTCTTCGGCTGAAGGAGTAACTAATGCTGATTCATAAGCTACTGTCCCATTGTTATGTACTAATTTATAACCCAAGAAGGTCCCGTACTTGCTAGAATATCTCCAAGATTCAGTACAATCTTCAATATATATCCCAAACGCTCCAAAATAAGGTGCCACAACATTATGCGTGACTGTTGTGCCACTAATTGTATAGTCAGCATCCCAAACAAGTTCATCCAAAAAGGTCTCCACTGGTACAGGAAAAGCCGATAAGAAGTAAGGCACAGCTGCATAAGATACATTTACTCCAAAAAAATTACAATAAGCAGTAATATCTTCTGGATGCATAAAAACCCATGTTTGAGCATTAGTAGCATTAGGAATAGCACCAAAAGGTTCTGTTGTCCAATACCATACATTTGCCAATATTAAACAAATATCAACCAGACCTGGTCCTACAATAAGGTCATAAGACCAACTAGAATTTACAAAAGTGACTACTGATTTCATTTTCGCACCTTCTACATGAGCTCCTGCTCCAAAAGAGTCTTCAATAACAGTCTGCCAACCACTACCAAAAATACCATACAAAGCACCCTCATCTACAGTCTTCACTTTCCAGGTAGCATCTGCACCAACAACTCCAGTACAATTATATGTGGTGCCTTTTACGGACGTGATTGAACTTGTCATCATCATGGTAAGTAATAACAATCCAATCAGGGCATAAGAAGTGTTTTTCATACTAAAATTCACTTTTTCGTTTTTTAATTTTTGATTTATAAATTTGTTTGTTATAATTATTTGCTACTTATGTATATAAACATTTCTTCATAATAG
>JBHLNY010000164.1:0-7492 GCA_048941065.1 Promethearchaeota archaeon | reverse complement strand
TTGTATTGTTTAATGGAAGCCCACGAAAAGAAGGAAATACCTACCATTGCCTGAATACTGTTATGGAAGAATTGAAGGGTGAAGGAATTGAATGCGAATTAATTTGGATTGGTAAAGAAAAATTACAAGGTTGTACTGCTTGTTATGAATGTATTGATAATGATGATCAAAGGTGTGTCTTATCAGGAGATAAAATGAATAATTATATAGAAAAAATGTTAGAATCTGATGGAATAATCATTGGGTCTCCAACCTATTTTTCTAATTTGACAACAAATACAAAAGCTCTAATAGAACGTGCTGGATATGCTACAGGAGGTCATTTAAAACACAAGGTTGGCGCTGCTGTTGTTGCTGTTAGAAGAGCAGGAGCTGTTCATGTTTTTTCTAGTATAAATTATTTTTTCCTAATAAAAAATATGATAGTTGTGGGCTCAAGTTACTGGAACCTAGGGATTGGAAGAAATCCGGGAGAAGTATTAAATGATGAGGAAGGTATAAAGACATTTAAAAATTTAGGAAAAAATTTTGCTTTTGTTCTTAAAAAAATTAAATCCTAATTTCTAACTATTTTTTTATTTGTAATCAAAAGTTATTAGATGGAATTAAATGAATATATTCGAATTAATTCAAGTTAATAAATTGGTTTTACAGAAACATCATTTAACTGAAAATACTAAAATAGATAATATTTTACAAATAACAGAAGATTTATGTGGACTTCATTCTACGGGTCTTAGAACATCTTTTTTATCTCTTCTCGCAAGAACGCGAAATTTCAAAAAAGATGACTTAGAAAAAGAACTTTACATAACTAAAAATATGGGTAGAATCCGTTGTATGCGCAGAACTCTATTCATTCAAACAAAGAACATGATTCCTATTGTATTTGCAGCAACCTTAAAGCTTTTCGATAATAATATTCAAAAATATATGGAATTTCATAAGATCTCTTCAAAAGAATACCAGGAAATATCAAAATCTATTATTAATATTTTGAAGGGAAAAGAATTATCTGCTTCTGAGATACGGGAAAGTTTGAATTCAGATTCGGATATCCCAGCAATAATTCAAATAATGTGCAATTATTGTTTATTAATTAGAGGTAAACCTATTAAGGATTGGAAAGATAGAAGGAATAAATATTTACTCTTCAGCGAACATTTTCCAGATATAGATTTAGCAAAATTCAATGAAAAAGAAGCAGTTAAGCAGTTAGTCAAAAGATATTTGGATTCATATAGTCCTGTAACAGAAAGTGATATTTCTTGGTGGACAGGTTTAACAAAGACAAAGATACGAGGAGCATTAAACAGTATTGAAGAACAGTTAGAGAGAGTAAAAATCTCGGGTAATAAAGGTGATTTTATTATCTCTAAATCCAATATAAAACAATTAAAAGATCTTAATAATTATAAGGAAAAAACCATAAATTTATTACCTGAACTCGATCCTTATCCAATGGGTTATAAAGAACGAGAACGATATGTTGACTCTAGCAATTATAACAGAGTTTTTGATCGTTCGGGAAATGCTACCGCTACTATATTATTAGATGGAAAAATTATTGGAGTGTGGGATGTTGAAGAAAAACCGGAACCACTTGTTAAATTCTTTTTATTTAATTCAATCGAAGATTATTTAAAAAATGAATTGTATGATAAAGCTCAAAGGATTGGTACATTTTATCTTAATAAAAGTGTTCGAATTAAGGAATGTAAATCAATGACCCCTTTAACAGAAAGAACTGCTGGTGGATTTATGACTCCTCTTAAAGAAAGTTAAAAATTATAAACCATTATTTTTAAATTTATAATAATGGAATATCAAGAGACGGCTTATTTTAAATGTAATTCGTTTTGAATTAAGAAAATTATTTATTTAGCAATATCGAAATAAATTTAATGAGTGAAAAATTGAATGTTCTATTTATAATAACTGATGCTCAAAGAGCAGATCATTTAGGATGTGCTGGGAATCCAACTTTAAAGACACCTAATCTTGATAGACTAGCAAATGAGGGAGTAAGGTTTACCAATCATTTCTGTACTAATCCAATTTGCATGCCCAATAGGGCTACATTAGTCACAGGTGTGTATCCTAATGTACACGGTGTTAGAAGTAATGGTATAAATCTACCATATAACATTCCAACAATTATTCAAACATTAAATAAAAGAGGGTGGTATACAGCAGCTATTGGTAAAATACACCATCAATATTGGCTTGGACCATTTCGTCATAAGAGTAGATCTGCAGAAAGCATAACTGATTGGGCTATTAAGAGAGAAAAAAGTTATCCTGTTAGAGATAACTTTCCTCTTCCTTATTATGGATACCAAGAAGTAGAAGTAGTTTCTGGAAATGGTTCGGTCTGTTCAGGTCATTACCTTCAATGGTTAGAAGAAAAATCACCTAAACAAGCATTTAAAATGATAAATAGAGTTCAAAATTATGATAATTTATTTAGCCTTTTTTGTGATGAAATTCCTGAAGAATTATACAATACAACCTATGTTAAAGAACGAACTATTGCATTTTTAGAAAGATATGCTAATGGAGATTATGGAAATAAACCCTTTTATTTACATTGTTCCTTTCCAGACCCACATTACCCCCTATATCCCCCCAAACAATATCAAGAAATGTACAAACCTGATAGTGTTAACCTTCCTCCAAGTTTTACTGATATTAAAAATTTATATAGTCATAAGTTCTTAGGACCACATTTAATGAATCCTCCCTTTAAAAAAGCTTTTTTACGTGAGTCATCTGAAGATGAAGTTCGTAAAATTACCACTCTCACATATGCTGCAATTTCATATGTGGATTACTGTATAGGACAAATAATAGCCGCACTGTACAAACTAGGTTATTCAGATAACACTATTATTGTTTTCATGAGTGATCATGGAGATTTAATGGGGGATCATGGCTTATTGTTTAAGGGGCCTTGCCCATTCAATGGAGTATTGCAACTTCCATTGATATGGAAAGTACCAGAATTAACAAAACCATCTGTAACTGATTCATTAGTAAGTTCAATTGATTATCCTAAGACAATTTTAAATATTTTAAATATCTCTGAACGACACCATCCTCCAGATATGCAGGGTTTTGATATAACTCCAATATTGGAAAATCCAAATATAAAAATTAGAGACAGTATATTTGTAGAAAATGATGAAGAAATTGGCCTTCTTGAAGCGCGCCTAAGGCACTTAATAACTGAAAATTATAAATTAACAATTTATGAAAGAATGAGTGATTTTGGCGATATTTATAATCGTAAAAATGATCCTAATGAATTAAATAATTTATGGTTTAATGAAAGTTTTAAAGATAAGCGATTCGAGCTGGTAAGTAGATTGCTCCAAGAAAATCTTAAAGCTCAAAAAAAATTTCCAAAAAGAATAGCAGCTTCATAAAAAAAGATTAAGAAGTATTAATTAGTTCTTTTTATAGAAAACTCCCCTTCAAAATCAATTATCCTGATATTGTAAAAATAACTGGACTGAGTTTAAAAACAATAAAAGATGCTTTCGCACTTGTCAACAAAGAAAGGACTGCTAAACTAAACAGCATTACAGGACAAATCCAATATACTAATTTTGAAACAGCCTCTTCTGAACCTCCGATTAAAGTAATTAATAACACTAATATTCCAATAAAAATAAGTGCTAAACCTTCAATAATCCATTCCTTTGTAATAATATATTTGTTATTCTGAGATATATTATTATAATCTTTTACAACTGATTTCGTTGGAAATAAATGACTAATCCCTCACAATAACGTGAATATAGCTCTAATTATTAATAAAATTATGTTTATCATTTACATTTCACTTTATTTCCTGTAGAATTTCTAATTATCTAAAGATAATACCTTATGTAATTTAAATCCCTAAAAATAGCAGATACTATAAAAACCAATTTAAAATTTTTAATAATTATTCATTATATCTAAGTTCCTTATTATGCATGTATTTAAAGCTAACGAAAATTTATAAAATATTACGATTTTTTTTAAATATCGGGTTTGGGTTTAAAAACTTAATTTAATACGTTGAATATTTGAATTAGCCTATTGATAAAATCTATGTTAAAGAATAAAATAAAATCGAGTAGTTTTTTTATAATCATTTTAGTTTTATTTTCATTTCTATTTTTTCTAAATAATTTCATAAATTTCTCTAATGCTCAAATCAATGGCGGATCACCTCCAATTAATCTCGATTTTGAAATGACTGAATATGCGAATCTTAAAGATAAAGTTGATAATATTAGTTCAATAGAAATTCCGCTAGATTCACCTAAATGGGAAATAACTGATATTGAGTTAAATTTTACAGATATCGAATTTAAGCGTGAGATAAGAGAGATCGAGGGAAATATTGTTGGACATTTGAGAGAATTAGATAAAAATGATAAAGCATATGCTATTCAAATCAATATAACAGAAAATACTGATATTTTTGGAGTGCAAATCTATGGGTATGAATCTAAACTGGCTACAACTGCTAATTTAACAGTTCAGATAAATGGGTATGATAGCATCACAAATAAACCAAATGAAACAATTTATGGTTCTACATTATTAAATATGTCAAGTGATACAAAATGGTATTTCCAAACTTTTGATGTTCCTATTCCTCTCCCAAAAGGATATTATTATTTAGTTCTGAATGGAACAGAAATAGAAATAACTGATGGAGCAAAATATTACTGGGGCATCAATGATGTCAATCCAAGTAATCCAAATTTATATTCATGGGGATATGGTGCAGATTGGATAAATGGTTTAACTGGAGATACGTTTCTATATAAATTAGATCAAAAAATTGCAATTGATGTTTTTCCTGAAGCGATTAATATGTCTGTGGAAATTGGTAAGAATAACTATCCTATTACAAATGGTAGTATTTTTGGGACAGGAAATCTAAATTTAAAATTAAATCTTTCTCTTTTTAATGACACAATAACGATTCCAATCAAAAATAAACTAATCTCTGATTTAATTTTTAACGTTAATTATAGCATTAATGTAAGAAATACCTTTCTTTCAGAAGGATCTTTAAGTATTACAGATTTGAATAATGAATGGAATATTCTTCCTGAATTTTCTAGGTTTTCTTCTAATTATAGTGTTAAATTTAATTATACTAACAGTTGGGAAAATTTTACCATATATAGAAATATTGGAATGGGTTGGGAGAATATTACTTTAGATACATTTAGGGATCCAATCAATCATTTTATAATTCTTCCAAATGAAACAATAATAGAGGGAGCAGATTGGATTATCACAGCAAATTCACCGAATATTAATTTCGAGATAATAAATTTTATTCCTGAAACAAAACGAGGAGAACTTCTTGAATTTAATGTTATAGTTCCAATTGTACAAGGGAATCTTACATATGTTTTGATAAAACCATCAAATATTAGTGTGATTTTAGAATTAAATACGAAGGTTACCTCCCCAAGTATGGATTTTTCATGGGAAGTCCCTTTAAATTATAGCGAAGGAGTCTATACTATTAAAATTTATTGGAATAATGAAACAGATGCAGGAGTGCAATCTAAGGAATTCCAAATAATAGTTCCACCAGTTCCCTTTACAATACATCCATTAACAATTTTTGGAATAGTACTGGCTGTAGTAGGAATATCTGCATTTGGCTTAATATCATACAATAGAATTAAGAAGTACCGAATTAGACATATTGAAGCAGAACAGAAAACTTTTAGTAAATGTATGGATATTATGAATCTAGATTATCTTATTGTTACAAATAAGAGATCTGGATTAGCTGTTTACGAACAAAGATTTACAAGCAAAGAATTGAATGGTACTTTAATTTCTGGGTTTTTACAAGCTATATCTTCATTTGGAATTGAACTCATGAAAGTAGAAAACCAATCTCAGACTATTAAATTAGAATATAAAAATTCAATAATCTTAATGAGTGAGTTTGTAAATCTTAGACTAATTCTAATAATGAAAGAAAATCCATCACGATACTTTCTTTTTTCAATTGAAGATTTAGCTTATGATATCTATAAGAATTATGGAACTTTGATTGATCAATTTAATGGAGATGTCCAACAATTCAAGGGTATAGAAGATTTACTTATTAAATATTTAAATATTTCTCTCATCTATCCTCAAAAACTAGTTAATATCGAGAAATTAGAGAAAATTAGAACTAGTCCTACTGAAAAAGCTATGATTGCTTATGTAAAATCAATTATGGACAAGAAAAATATTAAAACTTTTTATATAAAAGATATAATATGGGAAAAAACTTTTAACCCAAAGGATATAAAAATTCTCCTTAAATTAATAGAAAAAAACATTATTCAAGCAGCAAATTAAAACCTCTTAATCTTTTCGATTGCTATAGACTAATTCTAAACGGAATTTACTTGATTTTAAGTAATATAATAAGTCATAAAATTAAAATTTAAATAGTCAAATTGAGACTAGATTGCTAGATAAAATATTTTTACTAGTATACTTTAAATATTTCTAATCTTATAGGGGTTTCATTTGAAAAAGGAATATAAATCAAGAAATTTTATATTAGGATTGATATTCATTACTTTTTTCTTACTGAGTTTAACTTCTTCCATCAAGTTTTCTTATGCTCAAGATAATGGGCAGACACTAAATTTTTCTTCAGAATTTGAATTAATTGAATTTGCAGATAACATTAATACAAGTGAAAGTATAAGTTCAATTGAATTCCCATTACCATCTACATCCTGGAATATTACGAATATCGAGATGAATTTTACAGATATTAAACTAGGTAAAGAAATAAATAATATTGAAGATGAAGGGAAAAGTATCAGTACCATATATTCAAAAGGTATATTAGGTTATGGTGTAGAGCTGAATATTACTGAACCAACTATCTTATTTGGTGTTTATATATATGGCTACTTAATTGGAACTCCAATTTTACCTGTATATGTTCAAATACAAGGATATAATAGCATTACAAACGCTCCCGATGAAAATATTATTGGAAGCTCGTTAATAAATATGACTGATCCCGGTTGGCATCTGCAAACATTTGAAAAAGACATAACTCTGACTTCAGGAAGATATTATTTAGTAATTAACGGATCAGAATTAATTTTTCCTACCGATAGATCAGAATATAATTGGATTTTTAACGGTAGTGGTTCTATTCATAGCTCTTTACATACTGCTATTTATGACGGAGGAATTTGGGATGAAGAAGATATTGGAAAACCGTTTTTGCATAAATTAATCCAACGAGTAGATAGGGCTTTTACTCCTGACGAGATTAACATGACACTAGAGATTGATGGATCATTATATCCTGTTAGTGGAAATGGAAGTGTTGTTGTTACAGAAAGTATATCTCCAAATAGCGATACCTTTAATATTCCTATATACAACAACCGTTCAATAGAGTTATTATTCAACCTAAGTTATCATCTTGCATTACAAAATA
>JBHLNY010000005.1:0-32457 GCA_048941065.1 Promethearchaeota archaeon | reverse complement strand
GTAAGAAACTCGCCTCCTCCGTTTGAAAATTGATTTAGCTGGTTTTCATCTATATGTCCAACTAAGCTTGTTAATAATCCCAGATTATGATCAGAAAAAACAACCTCACACAAAAATTTCCGATTTTTTGTCATATAGACATTTTATTTTTCAACTATTTAAAGAAAAAGAGTATTAAGGTTTTCATTAAAAAGTTAATAAAATTTTTAAAAACTAATTCAATAATTCTAAGCTAAGGTAATTTTAAAAAAATTTTAAAGATATCCTTCCTTATCAAAAATATTAAATTTGACTAATTTTGGCTAAATTTACATGGCAAGAAGTCAATCTCGAAGTAAAAGAAAATATACCGGTAAAAAGTATAAATATTTTAGGAAAAAAAGAAAAAGAGATCTTGAACGCCCTACAATAGATACTCAAATTGGAACTGAAAAAAAGAAAAAGCAGAGAGTAATGGGAGGAAATTATAAACTTAAATTATTCTCCTCTCAATTTATTAATGTAACAGACCCAAATACAAATAAATCTTCTAAGGTGAGGATTTTAGGATTTGAGAGTAATATAGCTTCAAAAGATTTACATCGGAGACATATTTTGACACGCGGAGCTATCGTTGAAACAGAATTAGGAAATGTAAAAATTACATCACGACCTGGCCAGCATGGGATTTTAAATGGTGTTTTAGTTTAGAATTTAGCTCAATTTTGAATTTTAATGATAAGGATTCTTTAAAATTAAATTCTATAAATTTATATTAAGTCTCATTAATCTCTTATTATATCAAGAAGAGATTACTAATTTCTTATTTCTTTTGATTTTAATTATTTTATTCACCTGTTATAAGATCTGCAATTTCTATTCATTCAATTTTGCACCAGATTCTTATAAATAATGATCTCTAGATATTTAGATCAAGTAGACCATTATTCTATAACGGGGTTTTTAGAATATTAGTTTTAGATCAATATGGAATTAATTTTGATATTAAAGAAAAACAATATTTTGAGGGAATTGATTTTTTAAAAGGATTTTTGATTATTTTAGTCATTATTGGACATTTAATCTCTCCAACCTCGTATTTACATTTTCTTATATATAGTTTTCACATGCCGCTTTTTCTCGCTGTATCTGGATTTTTAATAAAAGAAGAGAGTTTCTTAAACATGAAATTCTCTTTTATAATAAAGAAATATATGCAAAGATTGATGATCCCGTGGTTAATTGCTAGTATTTTCTTTTTTGTAATTAACAATTATAATTTGATAATTAATAGTAAATCTATTTTTGAAATAATAATATTTCTCTTAGTTTCTTTATTTATTTTTCCATATCACAGTCTATGGTTCATTGTTAGTCTTTTCATTTTTATTATTATTACATGGATTTTAAAGCAGAGAAATGTATCGGATATAACGATTTTTATTTTAGCAACTGTTTTAGTAAGAGTAATTCTATTAACATTATTTTCGTTAAGTTCAAATCCTCAAATTAACTTTATTTATACAGGAATAAGAGAATATAGACCACATTACTACATTTTTTTCTTCTTAGGATATTATATTAGAAATAGAGAACTATATTTTAGAAATAATCATTTAATGGGATCAATTGTAATTTTATTGTTTTTTATAAGGGCAATTTCTTATACTCTTAGAATTAAAATAGCCCTTCTATATGATATTCCCGTTTTTTATGTTTTGAATATTATTTTAATATTTTTTTCATTAAGTTATTTAATTAATTTAGATTTTAAAAAATT
This sequence comes from Promethearchaeota archaeon, assembly GCA_048941065.1. Taxonomy (GTDB): domain Archaea; phylum Asgardarchaeota; class Lokiarchaeia; order Sigyniarchaeales; family SOKP01; genus Loki-b32. The sequence continues at coordinate 30,698 of JBHLNY010000005.1, read as the reverse complement.
CTCGCCTATAAAATGGAGTGGAGTAAATTCTCTACCTATTTACTTATATCACCCCTTAGGATATACTATACTTCTTAATTACTATTCTCCTCTACTTAATCCATATACAACTATATGGATTGCTTTAAATTTATCAGTTATCTTATTTGAGTTTATTATCTTTTATTTATTAAAAAGAAAAGCTATCAGAGGTATTAATATAATTTTTTTTGGAAAATGGAGATGATAATAAAAAATAAAAAAGTTAGAATTTGAAAAGAGGATTAATTTGAATTTTTTTAGATAATAGGTTACCAGATTCATATATATAAAAAATAAAAACATTATAATGTTAGAAGTAAAATAATCAAAAATTAAAATTGTTTTAAAATTTTAGAATTTATTAATAAAACTAATAAATATAGAAATTAGAAATTTACATCACTTTTATGGGATATCTTGAAATAAAATGAACATTAAAAGAAAACCAATATTATATGGATTTATTATTTATTTCATATTTCTCAATTTATTTATAGGAGTTACTTTGGCTAATTCCAGTTCATTACATATTAGTGCGGATGACGATGGTGATGGTGTAGACGATGATATTGAAGAACACTCATTAAGAAATGTGAATATAACTCTTTCTAGTGATCATGTTGAGATTGAATCAATCCTAAGAAAAGGATTAATAAAAGACAAAATAAAATTCGAAATTGATTATGATATTAATGATGGTGTTTGTGTGGAAGTCTATTATAATGCAAATAGTAATCAAACTACAGACTATGAATTGCAATTTGAAATTATTTTTCAAAGAATCATAGAATTTTTAGATTTAGATTATGATGGCATATATGATCCATCGATCGATAATAGGATTAGAGAAGAGAAGCTGGATTCCTTTGATGATTATGCAAATTATACAATTACCCCTATATCTACCAATACAACATTGCATTACTTAACTTTAAGTTCTTCAGATAACATTTTTATATTTCATATTTATATAGCTGAAGAATTCACCTTAATTAACAACTCTCTACTAACACCTACTCAAATAAAAGTAGATTTTGAAATTAATAATTATATTTTCAATGATAATAGTTCTCAACTTGCGTTATATACACAATTAAAATCTCGATCCAACTATGTAGAGGTAGAAACTACAGATGATGAGAAAAAGGGATATTCTTTACAGGAAAAAGGTGTAAAGACGATAAATGCTTCTGGCTATGCTGGATTTTTTACTTGGTCCGAATCCGCTTATGTTGATGGGATCTTAAAGCCAATAAATGCAAGTGCTTTAAGTATAGATGATGATGATTTAACTGAACAAAAACTTTACTTAAATTATCCACAAGGGACTTTTCTTTATCATACCACAAAAATAGGAATAGCGAGTGTATATAAATCAAATTTATTTGTTTTTAAGGTCATAATTTTTATTTTATTTATTGGAGCTGTAAGTACTACTGTTGGTTATGCAATTCATCAGTATAGACATAAAACAGTTATTTTAAAAAAGGTAGAAAGAAAATATACAAAAGGGTCCATAATGAAAAGTCCAATTCTTACATTATTTGAAGAAAAGAATCTTGTTGATAAATTAATTAAAAAGAAGGATATAAATATTACCGTTATAACTGAGGATTTCTTAGAAAATATTGAACGATTTGATTGGAATGAAGAAGATAAGCAAGAATTTTTCAAAGAAATGCTTTCTTTAACTCCAAAGGAACGTGAAGAGATTTTAAAAGAGATGTTTGACAGTATAAATGATAAAAATTAAACAATCCTAATAGAGAAAACGATATTTATCTTTTAATAAAGTGAGATATTTTAACTTAGATCTAAATTTGTCTTTATTGATAATTAAGCAATCAAAATAATTGATTAAATGAATATGGATATAAATAGATATGGCGGTAAATTTAACCAAGCAAGAAAGAATAGTTCTCAATGTGATTTTAGAATATTTGAATAAAAATAGGCAATTTGATATGGAGAAAATTCTCCCATTTATTATAACGCGATTTCGATCATCAAAAGTGAATATAAATAAAAAGGGAATAGAAATCATTTTAAAATCTCTCCTTAAAAAAAAAATGATTTATGAAGGATCTAAGCTAAATCGGGAGGATCTTTTGAATAATTTAAATAGAAAAATGATATATAATTATATTTTAAACAATCCTGGAACATATTTAAATAATATAGTCAAAAATCTTGGACTTAGTAATCATGTTGTTATATGGCATTTAAATTTTTTACTTAAATTTAATTATATTCGAAAAGAAACAATAAATAATCAGAAAATTTATTTTACACCAAATCTGAATTTTAAAGAGGTTAAAAAAAGATATTTATCGTCAAAAGAAAAAAGTCAAAAAATTCTAAATTATCTAAAATATTATAATAAAGGTGTAACAAAAACAAAACTATCAGTAGAGCTTAAAATCCACCCTAATACACTTAGTAAGTATCTCGAGTCTTTAGAAAAACTAAACCTAATTGTAAAAGAAAAATTATTAAAAAAGACGCTATATTTCTTAAAAAGAGATGAGAATTCAGTTATTCATAAGTAAATTTACATTAACCTTTAACTTCATTTATAATTCTTGAATTTTAATGTTTTTAACATTAGCTTTTTTCCCTTCGATAATCTCAGTATTATTACTTCCACAATGTTTACATCTAAAAAGTTGGAGTCCAGTTAACTGAGCCTCTTTTGTAAGAGATACCGCCGAGGTTTTATTACATTCTCGACATTTCACTTTTCCTGGAAGAATTTTAATATTTAATATTGCTCCCTCTGCAATTGAACCTTTAGTAGCAATTTCAAAAGAACGTTGAAGTAATTCCGGAACGATTAAAGTTAATTCCCCTATTTCAAGAAAAACTTCAGAAATCTTTTTTGCATTGTATTTTAGCGCTGTAGCTTCAGCCACTTTGAAAATATTATAAGCAAAAGCAAATTCGTGCATTTATCAGATTTAATTTTTTGTTTGCATTTTTCTAATTTCTTTAGCTATCTCTAACATCACTTTCGATTTTTGTTTCCCTTTAATATCTATCAGAACTCTTCCTGGATCATCCCACCATGTTTTTGGATATTTATAACCTCCTTCAAATTGAGTATCGTATCCCAATTTTTTTGCAGCTTTAACTATATCCTGTGTATTTATTCTTTCAATTGCATATTTCTTAGGAATACGCCTTCCCTCAGCTCTACTTCTTTTTAAGTCGAAGTAAGCGGGCCAGAAGATTATAAAAGGCTTACGGGAACGCATAAAAATCATTAAGTAAAAAATTATGAAAAATTATAAGATTAAAAACCCTCTAAAAAATATAAAAATTATTACTGTCAAAAATAGGAAACTTATCAATAATTGATTTTGTTTTAAATATTATTGTAAACATAATTAACCCTTAATAATTAGTTTTTCACCATTTCTACTGATGAAGAAAAAGAGGAAAGAGGAAGCTATGGGTCTAACTTAGACGGTATCTTATTGTCTATTTGAGTTATTCTCGTCTTGACTGAGTTTATGAGTTAAATCTACTATAATATTAATATATCATTTTTAAATTTAGCAAAATGGACTATTGTTGTTATAATTTTATATATTTTGATTATTCGAACTTTTGAATAAGATAGAAATCTTAATTCCTAACGATAAGACTTTTTTAGTATATTGATTTTTATTATCTATATCAGTATTTAAATAAGATTGGTTATACCATTTTTAAATTATCTCTTTATTAAAAGAGGCAATTAATGTAATCTTTAAAATGGGATGCCTGTTTATTAAAGGGAGGGTGGTCTAGATTGGTATGATACTCGGCTGGGGGCCGAGTGGCCGGGGAAAGACCATACATTTCGGTGGTCTTCTGGAAGTTCAAATCCCCCCTCTCCCATTTAAATAATATTTGATTTAACCAAGAAGTAATTATTATCCTTTCACAAATAAATATTTAATTTAGTATAGATTTTTAAGTAGTTATAAGCTATTTTTTAATTAAATAAAAATAAGTTATGTGATTTGACAATGGGAATTTTCAGTAAAATTCAAGAAGCAGATAAAGGTATGCGCTTTTTTGCTATTCTCGGAGGAATAGTAGGATTTATTGAGTCAATATTAAAACTTAGCGGAGTGGGATTGGTAGGATGGGGACTTGGCTTAGCGGGATACATTATTGCATTAATAATAGCTATTATAGCTATCTTTTTAGGGTTTAGACCAATTCACTATATGCCTGCCATTTTAGGGGTAATTGGAGTGTTTTTAATAATTTTTGGAATCTTAATTGGTGGAATAATTATACTCCTTGCTGCGTTTATGGGAGGTATTAGTTAATTTTTTAATTATTTTTTTTCTTCTTTTAAATATTCACCCAAAGCTTCTTTAATTGATAATGATTAATTAAAAGATTACTTTTTTTTAACACCCTTCAATTATAATAGATATAGATTATATTGGATATTTATTATTGAAAAGAATTTATTAAGCACATATGATATAAGTTAAAATAAAAAAGACAATATATAGAGGTTTCGTTATTATATGAAGAAAGAGCATAAAATTACCGCATGTGGTTTGAGTTGTGAAGTTTGTGATTCAAAAACTATGAAAACACAAAATAGTGCTAATTACTTGTTAGAGATCTTTAGGGATCCGATGATTTCAGACGTAGTATCAATGACAAATCCTAATTTCAAGCAAGAAAACATTCCCATTTTTAATGAGATGCTAGAAATTCTATCCAAATTTCCTCCCTGTCCAGGTTGTATGGGAAGGAAAGACTGTGTAATTAATCAATGTGTAAAAGAGAGAGGGATTGACAATTGTAGTGAATGCGAATTTCTCGATTTTGAAGCAAAAGAATGCAAATCTCCTCCAAAACCTTCAAATGCACCCATGATGCCTCCAGCACCAATCTTTTTTAATGGACTTTCAAGAAGGTATAGGAATAGAAATATACAGAATTTAGAGGCAATTGCAAAGGGAATTAAAGAGGAATTTTATCAATTAATTGATAACATGATTAAGAATAATAAGACTAGTAGAGAATGGATTGATACTTCAGTAAATTTATTTAATTCAAAACCATAAAATTTTAACTTTTTTTAAGGATAAATAAGATAATTTGAAGGAACTTTTTCTAACAGCATGAAACCTAACTGATGTACAAATAATATTTATTTGGATAAAGCTAAAGCTAATAATAAAGCTCCATGTATTTCAGAGATATCTCCTACGCGTGATGTATCTATGATTGTTTTATTTAATCCCATATAAATTGCTCCATATGCTTTTCCTCTGCCGAGATGAACTAAGGTTCGATAGATCAAATTACCTGAGATTCCATCTGGGGCGATAATTAGATTTGATCCTTTTTCAACTGCATTTTCTATTAGAATTTCGTCATGCGTGATTTCAACATTTGTATATTCCTCCTGTATTAATCTAACTACTTCATTGGCAATTTGTATTGTTCTATCAACATTTTGATTTCTCCCTATATCACTTTTTCTTCCTCCACTTAAAATACTGATTTTAGGTCTAATTTCTAATGAAGAAATTTCATTAATTGCCTTTTTTATAAAAATAATTTTTGCTTCAGGTGAGTTCAATTCGTCTATACCAACTGGTCCAAAGAAAAATTGAATATCATTATAAGTTTCTAATAGAGCTAATCGATATATCTCTAAGACATTTAGGTTTTTTTTTACTGAATTAAGAAATTTATGTGAATCTAAAGAACCACGAACACCAGCTTTAAGCTTATCATTATTTAAATAGTCAATTATTTCATTTTCTGGTTCTTTCGATTCAATAAGAGATATCTTAGAACTATATTTTTTATAAGATTGATTTTTCCTTATCTGCAAAATTGAATCCTTCATTCCGAAGAAGTGTATTTTAGATTTGTATTCGGATACAAACTTAATTACAGCATTTAATATCTTATTATTTTGAAGCTCTGATATCCCTAACCCTATTCCAATGCTGGCTTCTTTTACTTTTGCCATTGATTTAAATTTATCTAAGAGGCTCATTTTATAAAATTGTAAAAATATTAAAACATTCCATAAAGGATAAATGCCAAAATTATTGTTATGGCATCATAAAAACCATGTGTAATCATAACTGCGATCAAATTTTCATTTCTCCAATAATAAAGCCATCCTAACATTAAGGAAATTGAAAAATAAGGTATAAATGATAATAGAAATGAAATTATAATGGTTAGTGGGGATTCTGCGGCAATAAGGAAAATTCCAAATAAATGAATCATTGAAAATATGAATGCTGTAATAATTAAACCCCAAATTTTACCTAAATTACGCGATAAACCTTTTTGCATAAATCCTCTAAAAATTACTTCCTCAGATGTCCCTATGATTAAAATCATTACTATGGCAAATAGAATTACGCCTAAAATATCTATTGAGGACACTATCATCTCAACATCAGAAGTAGAACCACTCACATCCCGTACAATATCAACCCCAAAAATTATTTCTAAAAGTATTTCTATGAAAACCGAGCTAACAATTACTAATACAATACCTACTAAAGCAAAACCTAAGCCAATTAATATTTCTTTAGAAATCCCTTTTTTATTATATCCACGGAAGGTAAATCCTAATAAGATTAAACGATTTTCTAGAGATGGTTTCTGGAGATACTTTCCAACATATATTACAGGTAAAAGAATAAAGACTAGTTCAAAAAAAGATGAAAAAATTAAGAAATATGGATTCAACATTAGGTCAATTAAACTATCCAGATCATAAATAAAAAACATTAACACGACAAGTAATCCCGTAACTAAAATGTTCATAAGGACATATGCCCCTAATGGTATACTAAGAGATGCTGTTATCCCCCATAACTTTAAATCTCTTGTGTCTGTGATTTTTTCATCGGGAATTTTTTCAATTCCATAAATAATGTCAGGCGTAGAGAATTTGCGGTATGGTATAGTTTTTGTATAACGATAAGAAGGTGGAGTAGGGGGGAATTTTTTATGCTCCTTAAGATATGTAATATTTGTTCTGCATTTTATACAAAATTTAAGATTCTTAATTTTTGGAAGATCAGCTCCACATATTGGACAAAATAACCAATCCTTTTGATTATGATTTCTATCTTTATTATTTTTAGAATTGTTATAGTCTTCTTCTTTATGCTGACTGTTTACTTTTTTTTCATTCATTTCTAAATTAGAAAAATAATTTCAATTACAAAAAACTTTATGTTTCAAGTTATAAAAAATTTCAAGCAAAAAAGTAGCTTAAATTAACAATTTTAGAATAAACTTCTAGTAAATCGTAATAATTGTTCAGTCTTATTTATCTCAAGAAAATCATGAGAAAATTCTTTAGCTAATAAGTGAGGGTTCTCAATTTTAATAGGTTCTTCGACCTCTAGTTTAAGTTTCATTGAAGGCATCCAAAAAGTTTTATTTGTATGTTGATATTCAATCATCACCATAAAAGGAAAGGTTCCTTTTTTCTTTGGAGTAATTTTTACCTTTAATTTTCTTCTTTCATTTGCTTTTAATTTTTTTAAACTCAAAAATTTTAGTTTCGATTGAAAAGAGTTTGGTAGAAAGAAATAAATTTTTATATCCCTTATATCAGTAAGATTAGAATTCTCGATTATAATAGTAATTATATCAGGATTATTTACTCTAAAATTTTTATTTTGAAAATCGAGATCAATAAAGAGTGGGTAAGGTACATAATCTTCGTTTAAAGTAAAACTCATATCAACAAGTTTTTGAAGATTAGGTTTTAATTTTAAGCTAAACTGATTTCTTTGTTCTTCAATTGAAAGGGTGTTGTTATTTCTAAAATCTTCAAATTCTTTTAATAATCGGTTAATATATTTCGAGATAAATTTATCAAATTCTGTATGTTTTCCGGAAATAATTGACACCAGCTTCTTATAGTAATCAGGTTCAAGGTTTCTAAGTAATGGCTTTTTAAACAGATTATTGATGAAATTTTTTAATAATTCATCTAAGTTTATTAAATCTTCACGTTCAATTTCAAATCTTTGAATAAGATTCCCATTATAAAGATCAATTTGTATAAAATCGCTTAATGTATCCAATAGCTCAATTGTTTCAAGGTTATAGTCTTCAAAAGCTTTACTTATCATTTCATCTAATAAATCATTGAATTTTTCAATATTCTTATTTTTATTATTAATAAATTCTGCTCGATAGGACTCTAAATAATCAACTAATTGCCCAGAATGTAGTTTTAGGAGGTTTCTTTGATATTTTTGATATTTTTTTGAAATATCATATATCAAATCTTTAAAATTATTTAACTTATCAAGATTTTTTTCTGTATTAAAAATTAAATTTTCTTTAAATGGTTCAATTGAAGTAAAGGGATCAATTACCTTTACTTTTTCTAATATAAAGCAAGTATCTTTTTCTAACTGATAAATTTGTTCAATTTGTGAATATAAGTTCAATATCCTGATATCTTTTTTTTCAATTTTATCTAATTCTTTTAATAGATGTTTAAATTTGTCTGAAAAGTTTCTCGGGTTTTTAGTTAAGATTTTTCTCAGTATTGTTGCAAATTTAGCAAGTATTGAATATAATTGTTCCTCCTTTCCTAGATTAAACTTCTGATCCTCAAATTGGGTTATTTTGCAATAATTTACTATATTTTCAAAACTTCTCTCAGCATATTGATAAAACTTGGAACATTCTTTCAGTCTTATTGATTTTTTAGCTAAAAAGCTAAAGTATAATCCCAATAATGATTTATTAATTATATATAGAAGATCTCTAATTTCTTGAAATTTTTTTCTATCATCTTCTTCTTTTAGATGAATTAAAAGGTAATTTTCGATAATAATTTCTAAATTACCAGCAGTACGTATTAATTTAAATAATTTAACTGGACTTACATCAATATTATCTAATTTTGTTATGATTAGATGTCTATATTCCCTAAAATCTAAATTTAACTCACGAAAAGAAGACTCAATTAAAGCCTTTCTTCTTTCTATATCTTCGAATTTTGTTTTTCCTTCATTTTTAATTGTAGTAATATTTAATATTTCGGCTAAATAATTTTTATGGGATAATACTGACTCCATATATAAGTTTCGGGTGTCACAATAAAAACATTGAACTATGGAGCCTCTTACCATGGGTAGACTATTGCCACATCTTTTACATGGTAAATAAAATGACATGATGAAAATCCCAACCAAATTTGAATTAATATTCTTACATTAAAGATTCATTATTCAAATATTAAAATATTTGTATTGAAATTATTATATCAAGATATTTTGAAGTATTGTTATAAAATAAGAAGATATTTTTGAGATTTAATGAGTAAAATAACAAAATAGAGTATTATTTTCAATTTTTATTGGATTTACAAATGCATATCTTTCAAATTGGACAGTCTTATTCATAGGAATATCTAAGAGATTTATTTCTCCATAGCCATGAGATGTTGAACCATCAGGATTGATTATTGATACATTTAACTTTTCTTCCTTAGGAACCCATTGTATTATCGACAAACCCAATTCCCGATCTAATTGAGAACTATGATATTTCGCATGTATTATTTTATTCTTAAAATCAACTGAATTAATAGATACATTAATTAAATCTTTTAATCTTATAATTTGACCAGGATTTATGTTAACTGCATCTGAGTGTGAAATATGTAAATCTAATCTCTCATTTTTAGAAATAACTTTAATTTTTCTTTTTCCTTTTTCAGGTTCTGTTGGTAAAAAAAGAGGCTCTGCAATCTGTTCCGAGAAGGGAACATCCTCAATAAGAATTGAGATTGGATTCTCAACAAAGAAATATCTATTTGATATATCATCGATAATATCTTTATTTTTAGCATACAGCCAATTTACTGAAAAATTTATTCCTGTTGTTGACATACCAAGATCTAACAAAGTCTCTCTTAATGCTTCTGGTTTTATACCACGCTTCTTTAAGGATTGTAAGCTCCAAGTTCTTGGATCGTCCCAACCAGAATAAATTCCTTTCTGGATATTATTTCGGGCATCAGTTTTACTTAGTTTTAAATCAGGGAATTTAAGTCTACCATAATAAAGCAAATTAGCTTTTTTCCAGCCAAAATGATCCCAAATAAACTCTTCAATAATCCCTTCTTTTACTAAATCTATCCCTCTAATAATGTGAGAAATTCCTAATAAATAATCATCTATTGCCCAAGAAAACTCTAACATTGGCCACACAATATATTTAGTTCCTACTCTAGGATGTTCTGCTTCAGAAATTCTCATGATAATCTGATCTCTTAAAGCGGGATCTTTTTGTTCCATTCCTGTTTTCAATCGCACAACTGCTTCAGTTTCCCTATATTTTCTATTTAGCATATTTTGCCAATCATTTAAGTTTCTTTCTACTGGTTGATCTCTATGTGGGCAATTTTTTTTCAATTTCTTATATTTCTCTCTAAATTCTCCTGCATCACAGAAACAAACATATGCCATTTTATCTTTAATTAATTGTTCGCAATATTTATAAAAATAATCAAGTCTATCGCTTTTGTAATAAATTTGATCAACCTTCACTCCTAACCAGTCGAGCCCCTCTTTTATTAAATCATAAGCTTTTGGTATTACAAATTTAGCTTTAGGGCTTTCTCTTAATGATTTAGGACTTCCAATTGTATCATCGTAAAATAAAATAAGTTCTCCATTATACTTTTTTACATACGCATCATTCAATACAATCATTCGAGCGTTTCCAATATGTAATGCACCACTTGGATAAGGGGCTAAGCGCATCACAACTTTCTTAAATTCATCAAGTCTAGGCAATTCTGGTAATTCTTTTTTTTCTTCCTTTGATTCTTTTTTATCCAATGCATGGGGATCTAATTGTGAAAGTTTGCTTTCTTGTTGTTCCAGGGTTAAATTTGAAATTTCTACCATAATTCCATCTAGAATAGGTTTAATCTTTTTTACATGAGGTCTTAATTCAGGCATTTGAGCCATGAGCTTTCCCATTATGGCTTTTTTATCAGGTTTTCCATTAAATTTTAAGGCATTTTTCAAACCAGCAATCCAAAGGATTTTTTTGATTTCTTTCTCATCCATAATATAGGATCTCCACATTTATTTCATTTCTGTTTAAAATTTTTACATGTAAAATATTTAAACCTTACTTCAATTTTTCAAGAAGTTCTCTGATTTTATTTGCCTCATTATTAAGAATATTGAATGAAATAAAAGAAGTTTCTTGTCTAGCTTTTTTTTTTAAAATTTTAAATTTCAATTTATATGCATCTATACAATTATTAGAATAATCTGATTCGCTTCCTTTAATTATGACATCTAGTATATGTAAAGCTAATTGTAACTTCCCTTCTTCATAAAGTTTCTTTGCATGTGCAAGATATTGTACTTCAGTATTAATTTTTAAAAATTCTTTTGCTATATCCGTAGATTTTGCAGGAAAGAGATCTGTTGGATTTCCAGTATTATACCAACCATGGTAAAGTCTATAAACCGCATGGATAGCATATTGATAAGTTCCATATTCAGGTTTTAAAATGTAATGTTTCTTAAATTTTTCAGGATATATTTCGAGCATTTCATGATAGATTTGTTCAAACCACTTTCCTTCATTTAGTCTTTTCACCACCTCATTATGAACAAAATGCATAACTTCGGCTGTAATAGCTAGTACTTCTTTAACTCTCTCTTTTCCCTCAATTAACGGTCCATGACCTGGAACTAAAAATTCAGCATTCTTCTCCAACATTTTTTCCATTGCTAGAGCCCAGTGATTCGGATATCGCTGAACTTTATAAGGGTTCCCGACATTGGGAAAACTGGAAATCATAAGATCTCCCGTGAAAAGTACCTTTTTTTCAGGGACAAACATCCATATTGAATCGTCGGTCTCTCCTATATCATGATAAATTTCAAAGGTAAAATCTCCTAATGTAAATTTGTAATTTTCATTTCCTCTTATTATTATAGTTGGTTCAAGAATTTCACGAGTAGAAGTAAATCTTTTTCCCTTCTTATATATCGAGGCGAATTGCATTGAATTTATCCAATTTTGATATTCTTCTAATGCACTATATCTTTTAAAGCGATCAATTAACTTTTCATGAGCAATAATTTGAGGTAGTTCCCAGTTTTTTTCCTTGATCTCTTCTATAAATGGTGGGAAACCAAAGCAATGATCAAAATGACCATGACTAAATATCAAATATTTAATCTGCTTATTTGTTATTGCTCGAAATGATCTAAATAATCGATTTCGATATTGTCTAGAAGTAATGTCAAAAACAACTAAACCCTCATCAGTTTCTACAATACCTACATTACCAAAAGACCCAATCATATGGCAATCTCCATTGGCAAATGTAACAGGTGGAAACAAACCAAGGAATTTTTCTATATTTTTAGAAGTGTTACTCATTATATTATCAATTGTTTAATTTTTTCTACTTAAAGTTTGAATAAGGAATGATATGCTAAATTTGATTTATTAAAAAAATTTTTTTAAAATATAATGATTGAAATAAGTTCTAAAGAGTACTACAATAAAGTGTACGGCTCATGGTTAGGACGAATTGCAGGAGATTTTGTTGGTGCACCAATAGAATTAAGAGATGTTAAATATATTGAGCGTAGATATGGTGAGATTAACTATTATCCAAAAAAGATCAATTTAAATTATGTTAATGATGACGAAATGTATGAGATCATCGCACTTATCGCATTAGAAAAATATGGCTTAGATCTGAAAGCAAAAGATATTGCTTCAGAATGGTTGAATCTTCTAAAATTTGAAAGGGCTGTTTTTACTGCTGAAAAAGTGGCTTTAAATAATTTAAAATCAAACATTTTTCCTCCGGAATCTGGAATTTGTAATAATCCATATTTTGATTTCATTGGGGCTCAAATGAGAGCAGATATCTGGGGTCAAATTACACCAGGTTGCCCAGAAATAACCAAAAAATATGCTAAAATGGATGCAACTATCTCCCATTCTGGGATTGGAATTGAAGGCGAAATATTTGTAGCTGTATTAATTTCTCATGCCTTCTTTGAAAAAGATATTAGGAAAAATATAGAACAATCTCTTCCTTTTTTGCCTAAAGAAAATGAGAGTCTCTATACTAAGACTATAAGAATGGCGATTGAGATCTATCAACAAAATCCAAATGATTTTAGAAAAGCAAGACGCATTTTAATTACTGAGTACTGGAAAGAATTAAAGGAAGAACTAATCAATAAAGAACCCTCTCCTGATACAGAGAGAGCATTAATATTGAAAGGAAAGGAATCCGAAGTGCATGTCCTCCCAAATATAGGAATAATCATTCTGTCTCTTCTATATGGTGCAATAAATAAGAAAGATCCTCTTGGAAAGTCGATCTGTATTGCTGGGATGATGGGATATGATACGGATTGTAATTGTGGAAATATCGGTGCGATTTTAGGAGCTCAACTAGGTGCAAATAAAATTCCATCCAAATGGAGTGATCCCCTACAAGATACTTTTTCCACTTATGTAAAGGGCTATGAAAAATGGAAAATCTCTGAATTAGCAAGAAGAATCTCTGGAATTGGCAAAAACGTCGTGAAAGAAAAGTGTGAAAATAAAATAAAAATAATCGAATGATAATCTAGGATTTAAGGATTTTTTTACTCAACATCAAGATCTAATATTTTTATTATATCATTTAATTTTATGAAAGAAAGATTAGGTACTACTAGATCAGCGTCTAATAATTCCACGTTACAAAGAGTAGTTCTGAGAGCTATAACTTTCATTCCCGCTCTTTTTCCGGCAGTTATCCCTACTGGAGCATCCTCGATGACTACACAATTTTCAGGGTTAATTCTAAGTTTTTCAGCAGCTATTAAAAATACATCTGGTTCTGGCTTACTTTTTTCGACCTCAGCAGCAGTTATCACAACATCAAAAAAATCGTTTATCTTTAAACTTGTTAATGTTAATTCTACATTTTCAGGAGGTCCACTTGATCCAACTGCCATTTTAAAGTTATTATCTTTAAGGTCTTTTATCAAATCTAAAACCCCTGGTGAGGGTTTCAATTTATCTCTAATCATTTCTCGGTAATATTGTTCTTTTAAATTAGCCCATTTCTCAACAAGATGGGGTTCAACTTTAGCACCAAGCAACTTACGGGTGATTGGAATACTCTGTTCTCCAAATGTTTTATTGAAAAAATCCTTTGTAAACTTTTTACCAATTTCATTTGCCATTTTCACCCAACTTTCGAAATGAATAGGTCCTGTATCTACAAGTACTCCATCCATATCAAAAATAACACCATAGTCATGAAACATAATATTAACTATTAAGGACAATTAAGTAATTATTATAGAGAATTATTGATTATTAAGAATTACATATATTAATCTTTATTAAAGGCCTGGTAGTCTAGTATGGATAGGGCGCTGGCTTGCGGAGCCAGATATCGAGGGTTCAAATCCCCCCCAGGCCACTAACTTCTTTCTCCAATTGTGGACGATTCTTATATTAATCAATATAATTTAAGATCTCTGAGATATCCTTTACTTTTATATAATTATGTACATCAATTTCTTTTTCAAAAGGGAATTTATAAATCCTCTCTAATAAAATAGTTTGTAAATTCGCTCTATGAGCCCCAATTATATCAGCATATTCATCCCCACACATTATAACGTAATTTGCATGGCCTTCTAAACCCATTTTTTTAAGAGTATGGAGGAAAATATTAGGATCAGGCTTTCTTTTGCCAAACTTAGCAGAAGTAACAACAACATCAAAAATTTTTAATAAATCATATTTATTTAACATATTTTCGATTGTTTTATGATTGGGATGATTAGATATCAATGCGATTTTTAAATTTTTTAAGGATAGTTTTTCTAATGTATCTCTTGTGTTTTTAAAAGGAATCCATTCATCTTCTTCACATGAATGGTAAATATTTGCTAATTGCATATAAAATTTATTATCTAATTCTTTTAAATCATTTAAAGTATTTTGTTTTACCATTTTTCCTAATACATTTTGAAAAATTATAGATGTAGGTATTTCAATTTTTGTTTTGATGCTTTTTTTAAAAGATGATGCTCTATATCTTTTAAAAAATTTAATGAAATCCTCTATTGCTCCTTTTTCTTTTAAAACCTCATGTTTTTTTAAGAAATCAATAGAGTTTGATAACCCTCTCTTAAAACATTCAAAGTATTTTTCAATAGAAGGATTATCAAAATAATATAAAGTAAAACCAAAATCAAAAATTACACCTTTAACCTTCATACTATAAGTTATAATAAACTAAATTGAATTTTAATCTATCTTTAAATACGAAATATTAGAATTTTTGAGAGTCTATGTTAATTTATTAATA
The DNA here is from genome assembly GCA_048941065.1 of Promethearchaeota archaeon. Taxonomy (GTDB): domain Archaea; phylum Asgardarchaeota; class Lokiarchaeia; order Sigyniarchaeales; family SOKP01; genus Loki-b32. The sequence goes on along the minus strand of JBHLNY010000005.1, from coordinate 15,283 downwards.
AATAATAAATTTTATGTGAAATACTTACTATTTTATTGAAAGGTAATGTCAATCGATAAATGGCTTTCTGATCAAGAAGAAGAAATCAGAAGGGAAAAATTATTTAAATCTCTGCCAGAGGAAAAAGTTCAAGAATTAAAAAAGATAAAAATTAAAGATATTACAAAAAAGAAAGACCCTACATCGGATGAAATTTCAACTAAGAAGGATCTTTTGGGAGATATTATTGAATTTAAGAATTGGTTAAATCAAAGAACTTATCTAAAAGGAGATATAGATAAACTAGAAATTTGGATAAAAAACTTGTATATGAAAATTAAAAGAGAAAATGAACAAGAATCAAAATTGATTCTTAAAAGTGAAAGAAAACAATTAATTGAACAATATAAAAAAATACCTCCAACATTTTTAGATGAGAAAACGCGAGTGGCGTTGAATAAAAAATTATATGATACTAAAAAGACGAGTACTGATTATTACTTTCTTAGGAAGTTAAAAGAAACTGTGAACGAAAAGCTTAAAGAAGCGGAATATTATGATATCCTCAGAAGAATTTTTGAAATATGAAAACAGATAGGAAATAATTCAAAATACTTTTTATTAGACCTAATTTTATATTTATTTATGTGGTTAATTTGCCCTATAGCTGGTGTTGGTAAACGTTTACAACCATTTACCTATTCAAAACCTAAAGCATTTTTAAAAGTAGCTGGAAAGAGGTTAATTGACCATATCCTAATAAAATTAAAAAAAACTTTTCCCAAAAACACGAATCTTTGCTTTATTGTTGGTTATAAAAAAAGGCAAATATCAGAATATCTAACTGAAAATTATTCAGATTATTTTAATTTACACTTTATGGTTCAAAAGCCAATTGGCTATGAAGCTGATACACCCTTTTTCAGTGGACTTGGTGATGCTATATTATTAGCCAAAGATCTTGCTGAAAATGATGATTGTTTTATTTTATTAAGTGATAGACTCCCTTTAGAAGATTATTCACCAATTCTTTTGAAGTTCCATCAGGATATTTGTGATGGCGTAATGAATGTTAAGCGAGTTGAAAATCCTCAATTCTATGGAGTAATTGAACTAAATGATGAAGGTTATATCACTACTATTGTTGAGAAACCTGAAAAACCTAAAACTAACTACGCTGTCTCTGGAGCCTATATATTTGGTATGAATATTACACCTCGTTTATTTGAATTATTGGAAGAGCAGAGTAAAATTAAGTTAGAAAATGGACAGGAGCATCATTTGACTCCTGTTATTCAAAGACTAATAGATGAGGGCTTTAAATTAAAAATTAATGAGATGAAAGATGAAATTTTAGATTTTGGAAGACCAGAAAGCTTAATTGAAGGGAATAGGCATTTGCTAGCAGAAATCAAATTAGAAGACCCTTCATATGAAAAAATGTACCAATCAGGTAATATTGTTGATTCTAAAATTGTACCTCCTGTATTTATTGGGAAAAATTCAAAGATTTCTGATTCTGTTATTGGTCCACATGTGTCAATTGGAGATGATGTAATCCTTAAAAAGTGTATTATTTCTGAATCTGTTATAGGTGATGGTGCAAATCTGAAGAAAATTATTGCTTCAGAGAGTATTATAGGAGATTATAGTATTCTAGAAGATTTAATAAAAAAAAGTATTACTATTGGAGATTCCTCCTATATAACTACATCTAATATGAAATCTTTGTAGTTTTCGAAATTATAAGAAAAAATAAAATTTTAATAATTAATCAAATTTGGGTCGTTTATCTTGCCATGGTTGTATTTCCTCGAAAGCTTTCGAAACTTGAAGTACCAGCATTTCGTCGAACCTGTTTCCAACAATCTGCATGCCAATAGGTAGACCCTCACTCGACCAACCACAAGGTATAGAAGCTGCTGGATGTCCTGTTAAATTAAATGGAAAACTAAAAGGCATCCATCCAGTAGGTGAAACATTAATTTCATTTATTTTCGGTGGAAACATTAATCCTAAATTAAAAGCGGGAATCGCTGTTGTTGGTGTTACTAAAATGTCATAGGTTTTAAAAATTTCATAAAATACTCTATAAATCATTTCACGTTGATCTAATGCTCTCATCACGTCATTTACAGAAAATCCAATACTAGCCTCTGCCAATCTTACTAATTCAGGATCTAATTTATCTCGCCAATCTTTAAATTTTGGTTTAAGATCATAATAAAAATCTGATGTATAAAGGGTATAGAAAGACATCTCTGGTTTCCGCATTTTCATTTTTATTTTTTCAACAGTCCATCCACATTTTTCAAATTTTTCTACTGAATCTATTACACTTTTCTCTACCTCAACATCAATAACTTTAGCATACCCTAAATCTAACGAATATCCAATTTTTAATTTATCTGGTTTCTCATCAATATGTTCTATATAATTAATTTTTTCTGCTGGTAAACTAAATCTGTCAGCACCATGAGGACCTTTCATGGCATCTAACATTAAAGCAGCATCCTTAACATAATTAGTAAGCGGACCATAAGAGACATATCCCGTTCCATGAAAACAAATATTTGGATATATTGGTATTCTTCCAAGATTAGGTTTTATACCATAAACTCCACAAAGTGAAGCAGGATGTCTTATTGACCCTCCCCCATCATTTCCTAAAGCAAGTGGACCTAAACCACAAGCTACAGCAGCTCCTCCGCCACCAGTTGATCCTCCAGTAGTTCTATCTAATTTCCAAGGATTTTTTGTTTCTCCAAAAACGCGATTATGAGTGGATCCAGCATAACCTAATTCAGGAGTATTTGTTTTTCCTAAAATTACACATCCAGCATTTTTTAATCTTTCTACTGCAATATCATCTTCTTCTGGTATGAAGTTTTCATACATCATTGATCCAAATGTAGTTCTTATTCCTTTAGTAAACATTAAGTCTTTTATCGAAGTTGGAATTCCATTTAATAAACCCAATTTTTCACCTTTCTTAACTAATTCATCTGCTTTTTTTGCCATTTCTCTTGCTAATTCGAAAGTGGGTGTGCAATAGGCATTAATAATTGGATTTATTTTTTCAACTCTTTCAATTATAATTTCAGTAATCTCTTGAGAAGTGAGTTCTTGAGTTCTTATTTTCTCCCTTATTTCGCAAGCAGACAAAAAACATATATCTTCTTTATTCATTTTAACCATTTATTTTAATTTATTTTGATAAATTAAAATTTGATGATATTTAATATAAACGATTTTATATTTGGATCAAGATTTAAACTCGAAATCAATTGAGGAATGGTTTTTTCTCTTGCCAAGGTTTAATCTCTTCAAATGCTTTTGAAACTTGTAGGATTAATAATTCTTCAAATCTTTTACCAACAATTTGTAAGCCGATTGGTAGATTGTCTCTTGTCCATCCACAAGGAATAGAGGCCGCAGGATGTCCAGTAAAGTTAAAGGGGAATGTAAAAGGTTGCCAACCTGTGGGTCCTACATCTATTCCATTTATTTTTGAAGGAGCAACAGTCCCTAATTCAAAAGCAGGAATTGCTGTTGTCGGAGTAACTAATATATTATAATTTCTAAATGATTCAAATATATCTTGATAAAACTCTTGACGAATTTTCATAGCATGTGGTAAACTCGAAGCAGGGGATCGTAATCCAGCTTCGACCCATGCGACTAAAGTAGGATCCATTTTTTCGCTCCAATCCTTTAAATAAGGTTCCAATGCATATCCAAAAGATATAAGCCATAATGTGCTGAAAGCTTCTGATGGATCAACCCCCTTAATTTTTATTTCTTCTACTTCCCACCCAAAAGATTCAAACTTATAAACTGACTCTATAACTGCTTTTTTAATTTCGTTATTGATAACTTCTGCATACCCTAAATCTAAACTGTATCCAATTTTTAATTTATCTGGCTTTTCATTTATTTGATCAATGTACTTAATATTATCCTCCGGTAATGAAAATCTATCACCCTCAAATGGACCCTTCATAACATCTAACATTAGCGCTGCATCTGAAACATACCGTACAATAGGACCTAGCACAGATAAAGTTTGAGCAGAAATAAATTTTCTTGGATATATAGGAACTCTCCCAAAGCTAGGTTTAAGACCATAAGCTCCACAAAAACAAGCAGGATGCCGAATAGAACCGCCTCCATCCGAGCCTTGAGCCAGAGGTCCCATTCCACAAACAACAGATGCTGCAGCACCCCCACTAGAACCTCCAGAAGTTTTTTCAAGATTCCATGGATTTGAAGTCGCTCCAAATATTAAATTATCAGTCGCTCCTTTAAATCCAAATTCTGGAGTATTAGTTTTTCCTAAGATTACACAACCTGCATCTTTTAAACGTTTTACAACAATGGCATCTTCATGTGGAACGTGATTTTCAAAGATTTTTGAGCCAAAGGTGGTCCTTACTCCTTTAACCTGCACTAAATCTTTTATTGAGGTTGGAATACCGTGTAATAATCCCAATTTTTCACCTTTTTTAACTGCATCATCGGCCTTCTTTGCCATATCTCTGGCTAGATTGAAAGTAGGGGTACAATAAGCATTAATTATAGGATTAAATTTTTCAATTCTTTCGATTATTGTTTCTGTAATTTCTAGTGAAGTTAATTCTTGGGTTTTTACTTTCTCTCCCATTTCCCACCCAGACATAAAGCAAATTTTTTCTTTATTCATCATTATCATTTCTATTTTTTAATTCTATATTTTCAAGAATCTATTTGGAAATTTATTAAATAAATTAATTTAGAATTTATATTCAGATTGCCACTTTCTATAGCCCATTTGCCAAAGCTTCAATCGAGGTTTATTTATTTTACTATCCACTGCAATCTCAGGTTTAGGATTATTCATTACTTCACGATATCGCGAGTAATATCTGTCTGCACTCGGATTGCCCTTAATTAAATCTAAAATTGCTCTTTCCGTGAAATATAAAATTAAATCTGGTTTAAAATCCGGTTTATTTCTTGTCATTTCTAAATTATTGTCTTCTTTTTTATACAAAAAATAATGAAGCTTGAAAACTTCATCATCTATAAAATTTTCAGTAATATAATATTCCCAACATGCATTTGCATTTAAATGTCTCATTAAATCCAAATTATTTGGAAAATAAGCTTTAAGTTTCTTATATAATTCTTCTGCATCCATCGCGCAATTTAATTATTTTATTTTCTCTAAATTCAACGGAGTACCATCATAAATATATTTCCCATAAACAAGTTCTTGTGGATAATATTTGCATCCTGCTGGATAAGCAGAATCTTTAATACCACCAAGTGAAACGGTAATATCAACAAGCATGGGGCGAGCATTTATGTAAATATTCGCGGCTTCTAACTCATTCTTAAAAATTTCAATATTTTTCAGATTAGAGCTATAAACAACTGCCCTCATACCATAATTACTAGCATTTGCTAACCTTATTGCTTCTTTCATATCATTAGCTTTAGTAATAGAACGAACTGGTCCAAAAGCTTCTTCTCGCCATAAAAATGGAGCTGTAGTTAAGTCCTCACATAATTCAGGTTTTATTTCTACTAAAGTAGGCTTGTAAAATAATCCATAATCTTCACCAGTGTCGATCTTTTCTGCACCTGTGAAAATTTTAGCATTAAATTTCTTTGCATCAGCTACCATTACCTCCATCATCATCAGGATTCTCCTACTTCCCAATGGACCGATATCTGTATCTGGATTAGTAGGATCTCCGTACTTTAAGTTTTCAATTTCTTTCACAAGACACTCTATATATTGGTCGTATATATCTTTGTGGACTATAATTCGTTTCATTGAGAAGCATTGTTGCCCAGAATTAGTATAACTAGCCATTACATTCCACTTAGCCACTTGTTCTAAATTTACGTCATCCATAACTATTCCAGCATCATTTCCAGCACATTCGAAAAAGAAATGTTTAAATGGTTGAGTATACATAGGTACTCCCATTGATTTATCAACAGTTTTTTTTAGAAATCTCCCATAACGTACCAAGATATCCTTTGCAGTATGGGACGCTGTAATCGTCATTAAAGTCTTAACTAATGGAGATTCAAGAAATTCATCTACTGCCCATTCTCCAGGAGCTATAACTAAATCTAAGGCTCCAAGAGCAGGTAAATCCATTTCTTCCATCATTGAATAAGCTTCTAACATAGTTAATGGACAGGCTGTAGAGGGCTTAACGATAGCACCATTACCAACTAAATAGTTTGCACCCAATTGATAAAGAGGTAGACTTATAGGAGTATTACGGGGAGAAATGCATACTGCTAAACCATGAGGGATATATCTTATTCTGACTAGTTGTTCTCCTTCTATGCTTGTTAAAGGTTTTTCCTCTAAAAATTGATAATACCAATCACAAAATTTGAAACCATTCATTACAATATTCAATTCCCATTCAGAATATTTGATTGGTAATCCGCCTTCTGCGACAACCAAATCCTTCAATAGGGATTTTTTAAAACGCAATTTGGTAGCAAACTTAGAAAGAAATTGAGCTCGTTCAAAAAAATCCATTTCTTTTAATAAATGTTCATTTTTATGTACTTTATTAATTTTTGCTTTAACTGTTTCTGGTGTATCAGCAGGAACAGTTCCTATGAGTTCACCAGTGTATTTATTTTTTATTTCCAATTCTTGAACTTTTGCCATATATTTAATTACCCTTATATATTTTATATTTGTTTCTAATATTTATTTAAGAAGAATTTTAAATGCTCTAAATATCGTCATCATCTTTGAGGATACCAGCAGTCTGAGCAAATTTTCCATAACCCATATTAATTAAAGTATTTGTTCTTTTATGCAACACAAAATCAATCCAGCCTTTTTTTTCATCTGGATCATTATAAAATGATCCTAAAAGTTGTGCATATTCTACTTTTGTTTTTGTTTGGATTAATTTTTTAACTGCATCCACCGAGAGTGCTAGTTCTAAATCTGAATCGAATGCTCTTCCTGGTTTTATCTCAATACCATTCCCATTTCGATATACATGAAAAATATCTATAGGAGCTTCCTTTTCATATGCTTCAAGTGAATCATAAAGTGCAAAATCAAAATCTGATCCATTAATTAAATCCGAGAAAATCTCAGGATATTGTGCTAGAAATTTGGTATAATTTTTAGCTATTTGTGTTTTATATGCTTCTTTATCTATAATTTGACTTGTTAATTTATCATGCAACATTTTTATGAAATACTCTTCTCACTTTTTTTTTCTATATAATCTTTATACCAATTAATTGTATTTTCCAATCCTTCTCTAAAAGGAGTTATTTTATATCCTAAATCATCAATAGCTTTCTGTGAAGAATATGCCCAATCATAAGTAGACATTTTCATTAATGCTCGTGTAATATATGGTATTCTACTTTTTGAGACTTTTGCTCTTAATTCACATAACCATCCATAAATCAGAGCAATCCTTAAAGGAAATTGTCTTGGCTTTTTTACATCGGCAATTTCTGCAATTAAATTAAGGTAATCAATTGTTGAAACAGCTTCACCACCTAAGAAATATTGTTCACCTATTAGATCGTCTCTATCAATGACATTTACCATTGGCTCTATCAGATCATAAATATAAGCCATACTAAATTTCGAAACTGAACGATTAGGAATACCAAGAAGCTTTTCTAAGAGAATATCAATTGTCAATTTTCCATAAAAATTTAAATCTCCAGGACCATAAACAAAACCAGGATAAAATATAATGGTTTTTAATCCTCTTTCTTTATAATCTTGAAGTAATTTCGTGCTCTCCCATTTTGATTTTTCATAGTCCATAAAAAAATCAAGTTTTCGCTCATATGTTTCAAAATTAGGAACTTCTTCCCCACATTTATAGGGGCCAATAGCAAAAAAGGAACTAATGAAAATTAACAGAATATTCTTATCTAATGCTAGTTTAGCTATATTTTCAGTGCCATTTATATTTATTTCTTTATAAATAGTTTCATTTTTAGCCCAAATTTGAGTGTTTGCTGCGAGGTGATAAATAATATTCACATTATTTACAGATTGACTTAAATTATCAAAATCTCTGATATCACCGGTAATAAATTCAATATTCTTTAATCCTTCAAAAGGAGTTATATCACTACTCTTTCTAATTAATAGCTTTAGGTTATGTCCTAAATTTATTAACTTTTTTACTAAAGGAACACCAATAAATCCCGTACCACCAGTAACTAAGATAATTGCCATTACCAAAATACCTGAATATTAAAAATCAGTGTTTAAATATTTGATAGCTATCTACCGATCTTTTTTAAATATATGATACTAATAACATTTGTAATAGTTAAAAGTTTGAAAAATAGGAAATTGTAGCAATCTCCCTGTTCATATTTCATTTCTTTTTAATCATATCAATCTAACACTTAAATTTTAATTTTAAGGGATTATAATAATCAATGAATGAGATTGGTAAAAATATAAAAAATAATAGGCGATCCTCCATGCCTAAGAAAGATTCTTTGAATATAATATCTCAATTGGATTTGCCCTTCTTAGAGACTTCACCAGATCTGTTAGAAGGAATATTTCAAACCCTTAGGGATAAATTTGGTTTAATAAAAAACTCTAATAAAAAATTGATTGATTTAGGAGCAGGCAATGGTACAGTCATTATATTTTCCGCTTTAAATTATAGGATAGACTCTTTTGGAATAGAAATCAATTCAAATTTAGTAGAAGAAACGAAAAGGAGGATTAAAATGTTAAAGGTGGCACATAATCATGAAAAAAGGATAGTAAATAAAATTAAAATAGAATTAGGAGATTTTTATCAGATGAACCTAAAATTGTTTGATTTTATTTATATCTATTCCTTACCTACTATGCAGAAATACTTAAAACATGTGTTTCTTACAGCAAAAAAAGGTTCAATTATTATATCACATAATTACCCATTAAATGGATTAAATTCATATTTAGCACTTGAATATGAATTAAAAAATAAGGAGGTAAATAAAGTAATTTCCACCTATTTTTACTCCAGAATTTAGATATTTTTTCCACTGTGGTCAAAAAATATAATTATAAATAAAATAATAATAAATAATTATATACTTCTATCAATTATTTTATAAAAATTGGTGTAAATTTAAAAATGGCTATTACTCCAGAAGGAATGTTGGATGGTATAACAGCAGCAGGTATTGTTCTATCAGCAACTCTTTTCGGGTTATTTTCTTTATATAAAGCAATAAAATTAAAGGCTAAACTTCTTGGTGTTGCAGCTCTTACTATGTTTTTTACGGGTCTTTTATGGTTAGGACCTTTTACTGATTTCATATTTGTGCTTACTAGAGAAGAAAATATAGATCCAATACAAGTTTATTCGATTTTAAGCTATATGTGGGTTGCTCCAGCTTTACTTGTTTCAATGTATTTGGGTGGTGAACTCATCTGGCCTAAGGGAAAATGGATCATTGTAGGAATTCTTTTTGCATTAGGTATCATATTTGAGTTGTTTCTATGGTTTAATACAAAGCATTCGTTCGAATTTACACTTGATAACCCTGGTGAAGATTTAATAGATGCTAGTTTTGTTAGAACACATCCAACATTTTTATTAGTCGCTCTTTTTTTAATTGCTACATTAATATTCTTAGGAATTGGCTTTCTAATAAAAGCTAAACAAGCAACAGGTGAATTAAGAAAGAAATTTATATTCTTATCTATTGGATTTATTATCTTTGTAACTACAGGAGCTTCAGATTCTTTAATTGCACCTGGTCCTCTTTTAGGTATCATTAGAGTTGTTATGATGACTTATGCTTTATGGTTATATTTAGGCCTTAAAACTTAAAATTTAATGAATTTTATTTTTAATTTATTCTTTTTTTTATTAATTTTTAATTAGCTTTACTATCGTTTTTCATTAATCTTAACTAGCATTTGTTTCAAAAATAATTTCATAAAGTATCTCTGACTATTACAGAATTCTAATTTTTGACTAATAGACAAATCTGAACAATTAGATAAGATCAAATGAATATCATTTAGAATTGTTAGATATTCATCTGTAGCTTCATAAAGATTTCCTTTAAAAATACTCTCTTGAATATCTTTTCCAAAATGAAATGATTTTTTATATTTTTGGTCAACTGCAATTGGATATTTATTTTTATAGATATTTAAAGATGTTATAATTAAATTAGAAATCAAGTTGAAATTATCTTTTGAATCTTTATGTCTAAATAGTTCTGAGACTAATTCAGAAATTAGGGAAAATGTTGGATTTTCAAAAATTGATTTATCTAATATATTTGATATTTCAAGATTTAGGTCATTTTCTGAGAATTGATCAGATAAATCTTTACTAACAAATCCTTTTGAAATTATGTATCAACCCGGAGAAATCTCAATTTGATTTTAGTAAGATTTACTAACTATTTAAAAAAAAAGCCTCTGCGAATTTATCGGAAATTTAAACTATAAATATAACTCAAACAAATTAATATTAATTTTATATTACATTGTTAAATTAAAAATTAAAAAGAATTAAAATGACCGAAGAAAGAACAAGTACCGAAGAAGAATATACGTTGAAAAAAGCAGTTTTATATAGTTTTGCTGGTTTTACTGATGTTATCTTTTTACAGTTTTTTACCTTCTTAATATTTACATTCTATTTTTCTATTGTCGAATTACCTGCAGTATTGATCTCTTTTGGTTTCATACTATGGGCAATATGGAATGCTTTTAATGATCCAATGCTTGGGGCTATTTCTGATAGATCAAATCTTAAAATGGGTCGTAGAAAACCATTCATCATAATTGGTATAATTCCTCTGCTTGTTATAAATATACTATTATTTACTGCGCCTAGAGAACCGGAACTTCTAGCATTTTTGTACTTCTTAATTATGATTGTAGTTTGGGAACTGTTTTATACAATGTATTCGTTAAACCAAACTAGCTTATTTCCAGAGATGTTTCGAGATTTGGATCAAAGATCTAAAGCAAACAATTCAATCCAATTTTTTCAGGTGATGTCATTATTGATTGCTTTCCTCTTACCTGGATTCATTATTAAGAGTTTCACAAGTGAAGATGTACCAATTGGCACTACACATTTACAATATATATTAGCTGCTATAATTATCTCAATTATCTGTGCGATTGGGGCATTTATTTTTATTAAATTTGGATTAAAAGAAAGAATTGAATTTTCTAAAGATTACGAAAGAGCTCCAATGTTTAAGCAAGCATTAAAATATACATTTGGATATAAATCGTTCAAACTATATTTATTTGGGAATTTTGCGCTATGGTATGCATTTAATATGATACCTACTATAATGCCAATTTATGGAACGGTTTGTTTGGGCGTTTCAGATGCTTCTATACTATCATTAATTCTTGGTACTGGTTTTGTTTCAGCAGCAATATTTGTATTCCCATGGCGAATAATCGTAAATAAACTTGGTGCTAAAGGATCTTATATCCTATCTTTGATAGTGTTTGCTATAACTTTGTTACCTCTCATGTTTATTAGAGGAACACTTTTAGGTTTCATATTTTTCTTCTTATTAGGAATTGGGTTAGCAGGAGTATTAATTGTAAGAGACATTACGATTGCTGCAATTATCGATGAGGATGAACTAAAAACAGGAGTAAGAAGAGAGGGTAATTTCTATGGAATAAATGGGTTCATAGTAAAATTCTCCAATGTGGTAGTATTTCTTTCGATAGGGCTAGTATTCATTGGTACAGATTGGAATATTTTCGATCTTACCACAGCAGAATATGCGGTAGAATTTGGTCTTCGAAGTCTTATGGTTATCTTTCCAATAGTATTATTAATTATTGGAATAATAGCTATGAGTTATTTCCCTATCGATAAAGCAAAATACGATCAATTAACTGAAGACGCAAGGAAACTTCACTCAGAAAAAAGGGCAAAACTTAAATCATAAATTTAGTCTTAATTTTCATTTTTTTTTAAATATGATGATAAAATTCAATAGGGGTAAGTTCATTCACTCTATTAGTTTTCAAAGCTATTTCTTTTCTGATATCAAAGCAAACATGACATTTAGAAACATATCCTTCCTTTAATTCTTCATATCCAAAATTTTTTGTAGCAAATATATAGAGATCATCGATTTTACCTCTTATTAAAGCATATAAAATTGGAAAATTATCAAGATCTATTCCATCAGTACAAAGAGAATTTAAGTTTCTTATATCCCCCCATGAAAGACCTCCACAATATCCTGGTATATAATTTCTATAATTATCAAAATGGCAATGCCAAGACCTCACTAATTCAGAAGAACAATTATCGTTTAAGAAATCTCTTAGGGGATATTTCTTATATAACTTATTGAGTTTATAAGGTGCTCTTCCCATCCAAAAGAATTCAACATTCTTTTTTAACTCATTTATACTAATATATTGTAAATATTTTTCAAGAGGTAGACGATCTTTAATATTTAATTTAATAAATTGATGGTAATAATAAATTTGGTAAATCATTATATTTTGACCAAAAATTTCAATACTAATTTTTATTGCTCTTTTTGTGCGTTCAAAAGGAACATATTCAAGTATAAAAGGATTTACACTTATTAATATACCATTTAAGCCAACCTTTTTTAGCTTTACGAGTTTTTCTCTTGTGCTTTCATCATTCTTACACCAATAACAATTAGTTTCAACAAAAAGAGAAGGTATTTCTAACTTTTTTGCAATTTCTACGCTTTTTAACAATAGATCATAGTTTAAAAAGGGTTCTCCCCCTGTTATATGAAGCCCATAATTAAGAGATATAGTTTCATCCCCGTAAGGAGATGGTTGGATCTTTTTAGATAAATGAGTTAAAATTGATTCAAGATCTTTCTCAGTTAACCAATCGTCGTTCCATTTTGGAGAACATAGGTACATACAGTGTTTGCATTCACCACTACATTTGTAAGAAAGAATTAAACCTCCAGAGATAGGTTTAGGAATAATTAAATTTTTCATTTTTTCATAAGAAATTCATTTTAAAGTTTATTTAAATATTTTGTAGCTTATTTCTAATATTTTTAGTAGTAAAAACAAAAAAAATAATTAATAATTAATTAAAATAGGATTAAAGTTTTGAGCCACAATTTGGACAAAAGTTAGCTACTGCTTCTAATTTATGACCACAATACACACAATAATTTTTACCCTCTGAAGGTAAAGGTTCTTCGAGTTTTTTAGCAGGGGGTGTATAGTCGTCCGATGGAGCATAAGAAATTTTTTGCCCTAAAATAATCTCTCCGGATTCTGCATTAAAACTATATTGAACAATTCCCTTACTTCGTAAGTCTAATAAGACGCGGAGTACATCTTTAGGTCTCATGCCTATTTCTAAGGCAATATGTTCAAGCTTATGCGTACCTTGAAAGTTTCTCTGAGCCAACGCATTACGAACAATTTTCTTGTATTGTATATTCCTATAAAGTTGGCTAAATCCCCCATAAAAGATAAAAAAAGCTGGAATGAACATCCAATACCCCCAAGTATGAAGTCCTAAGAAAGGATTGTCTAGAACTGCTAAAACTGTGGAAAAGATTGCAACGAAAAGAAATGCCATAGCACAGAAGAAAGTTCCCCATGCTGCTTCATAGCTTTCTTTAAAATAGTACCGATTTTTATATTTATCTTCTGTCAATTTTATCGACTTTTAGTAAATTGATTATAAGTTATTGTGATGCATTATATATTTTTGTTTATATTTTTAGATTAGTCCAATTTTAAAAAATTCAGATCATAGATAAATTCATTAATTTATTAACATCTTTAAGCGAGAGAATATAAGAGAAGAGTTGATTTTATCGAAGGGAAGAAATTTAGCGAACATTCAAATTGCTTTTTCCAACTCTTCTTATTACTCTCTCTATAAAGAGGGTTCTGGAGCAATAATTGATCTTAAAGTAACTATTTAAACTTAGAAAATTTTTTCAAATCTAAAATTCTATTTGTTTTAAAATATCATCGATATAATGTACGTTTTCTTTTCCTGCTTCATCTTTTAGCAAGTTTGAAAGTGATCTCTTAAAGCTCCAAATCTCGATTTTTTTGTTATATTTTTTTATCGTTTTTACTACATCAACAAAATCAGCATCTCCACTTACTAAAATAGCTTTATCATAAGCATCTTCCTCAGCTAACTCAACGATATCTTTATAAATAAATATATCAACACCTTTTTGTCTTTTTTTTCCATCAGGTGATATTTTTATAGGTCTTGGTTGGATGATAAAACCTTGAGAATTTAAATAATTTAGAAAGTTACGCTTTTTGGGAAAAATATTCTCTGGAATCCCCATATATGTAAAAATGCCAACTAAATGATTACTTTGTGCTAAAATTTCTTTAAATTTTTTATAATTAATTCTAATATTTAATTTAGCAACATTATGAAAGATATTAGCGTGATCTAAGAAAATGATGACTCTTTCTAAGATTTGGTTCACTCTTCACAATCACTCCTTTCTAAAAGTTGATAAACTAATGAAAAAAATTTCATTTTAATAATTTCAAATGTATATATTAATCACACTAAAACTTCTAGCTTTTTATATAAAAAGATATAAATTTTTATGATTAACATGGTGCTTCTTTAAAGAAAATTGACCTATATCGTGATTTTATACAAAAAAATCATTTTTATTGATGTTTCTTTTATAACAATTTTTGCATATTTTATGTTAAGTTTTATTAACGCTTTTAAGTTTAAATTTTTAAAAGATCGAAACATTTAAATATCTATGTTAAGTTTATTTAACATAAAAAACAAATAAGTTATTTTTTAAAAAAAAGGAGAAAGTAAATGAATAAAGTAAATAATTCATACGAAGGTACAATTTCGGGCAGTTATATATATAAAGAAGTATTAAAGGGCGGAATTATTTTTCTTTTCATACTTAGCGCAGTTACTGCTGTTGCAACGTTAATTTTATGGGACGTTATTACCGATGATGGAACTTATCCAGAAAAATTCAATATAGTAATGGTTTTCTGGATAATTTTATTTGTATTTGTGATTCCATTAACAATTCTAATAATAATACAAATAATCTATTATCAAGCTTATGTACGTAGATTTTCTTATAAAATATCAAAAGATCATATCATCATTAATCATGGAGTTTTTACCCAAGTGAGAGCAACTATCCCTTATAGTCGAATTCAAAATATTAATATAGCTAATGGTGTCTTTGATAGACTGTTCAAAACATTTACAGTTAAGATCGAAACAGCTGGATCAACAGCTGCTGCGGC
>JBHLNY010000163.1:0-7498 GCA_048941065.1 Promethearchaeota archaeon | reverse complement strand
ATCAATTCCTCGCCGTGGTGATCGGCCACGAGGCCGGGGAGCAGGCCGGTGAGCCGAAACCCGTGTCGTTGATAGAGCGCCAGCGCCAGTAAATCGTCGTTGGTGGTGGCAACGCGTATCACCGTCAAGCCCTGTGCGCGAGCCTCGTCGACGGCGGCGCGGATCAATCCGGCTCCGGCTCCCCGCCCCTGGTGCGACGGCAGCACGTTCAGCATCACCACCGTCATCGTGTCCGCCTCGACGGCGTAGGACAGGCAGCCCACTACCTCGCCATCGCCCTTCTCTTGGGCCACGAAGGCCGACAGCACGCGCACGTCGTAGCACTGCTCGAAGCAGTCCACATCCGTCTCATCCCAGAAGTACAGTGCCAGGGATCCGATGGCTGTCCGGTCGGCCGGGCCGGCCGGGCGGATCGTTAGCGGCTCCCCACGCTCGCCAGATCGTGTGGCCGTCACTGCCAGGCGCGCGTGGGCCAGGCAGACCGGCGTGCCGGTCAGGGCGCATCGGTATACCGCGTCGGCATCACAGCGGGCGCACTTCATGGCTGCTGAGCCGTGTACCCGGCGTCGGCGATGCTGGCGGCGATGGCTTCCAGCGTGGCCTGGGCCGGGTCGTACTTGAACGTGGCGCGCTTGCTCTCCAGGCTTCGCCGTGAGCGCTCAGCCAAACGGTCCACGTGCACGTCGGCGGTGCCGGGCTGCTCGCTGATGGCCTTGGTCACGTGCATTACGCAGTGGCTGCACGTCATATCCGGCACGACGAACGTCGCTTGCTCCATGCCTGCACCTCCAGAGGATGATATGGAGACACTGCCCACCGCATTCTACCACGCGGAGGAGGCCTTGTAAAGCCATTAAATAGTTTGGAATAGTACGAATGCCCCCTTCCCATCTGCCAGCGAGATATGGTACAATGGTGCCAGATAGCCCTTTGCACAAAGGCACGGTGAATCCGCCGTGTCCTCATGGTGTCCCTTGACGGACGAAAGTCACCGTTTTATCCATTTGGGAGAAAAGCAATGCATCCTATCCGAGGCGCCATCGTCGGCTGTGGTCGTATCTCTGACCTGCACGAGCTAGGCTATCGTGGGCGAGAGGATGCCCGCATCGTCGCCGTGTGCGACGCCAAGCGAAAGCGCGCCCAGGAAAAGGCCACGGCCTGGAGCGTGGACCGGGTGTGCACGGATTACCAGCAAGTCCTGACCGACCCGGGCATAGACCTGGTGGAACTCCTGGTGCCCCACCACCTCCACGCTGAGATGACCGTGGCCGCGTGCGAGGCCGGCAAACACGTCTCCGTCCAGAAACCCATGGCCCTCACCGTGGCGGAGGCCGATCGCATGATCGCGGCAGCGGAACGAGCCGGCGTCGTGCTCCGGGTGTTCGAGAATTGGGTGTTCTATCCTCCGCACGTGCGCGCCAAGGAACTGATCGAGGCCGGCGAGATCGGTGACTTGCGGATGATCCGCTTGCACGTCAGCACCGGCAAAAGCGAGACCGGCTGGAAGGTCCCCCTCAGCGCCTGGGTCTGGCGCTTCGACGAGAAGCGATGCGGCGGTGGCCCCCTCGTCTTCGACCACGGCTATCACATCTTTTCCCTGGCCCACTATCTGATGGGCCCGGTGGAGCGGGTCTATGCCTGGATCGACCGCACTCGCGTCGTGCCCACCAAGCACGTGGATGCCCCAGCCACCATCATGTTCCAGTTCAAGTCACCGCGCCGCTACGGCGTGATGGACTTTGCCCACACGCCGGACATGCAGATGGACTCGCTCTACTACGCCGACGACGACCGGGTGGAGGTCATCGGCGACAAAGGCATCATCTTCGTCAACCGTTGCACCGCGCGCACCGTGGATTTGCCGCCGCTGATGTTGTTCCGCGACGGGAAAACTACCCCCATCCCGGTCGAGCGGGTGGAATGGCACGACAGCTTTGTCGACTGCACCCGTCACCTCATCGACGTACTGCAAAAGGGGGGGCAGCCCATGCTCGACGGCTCCACCGGCAAAGCCGTGCTTCAGTTCACCTTGGCAGCTCACATTTTCGCGTGTGACGGCAAGGAGGTACGCCCAGACGAGGTGTGCTAGGGCCCGCCTCCGCGTAGCGATAACGAGAGGGAACCAGAGCCTGTCCTTTGAGTGACAGAATCAGCGCTTTGGACGGGGATCCGGCGACGCGCACGGGAGTCAATCAAATCAGTGGAGGCAGATCGATGAATAGGATAGAGAACTTTGGCGAAACTCAAGACGTGGAGATCACCGTGCTGGTTGACAACAGGGCTGACCTGATGGTGAAGTCAACTGACACTGTGAAGCGTTATACCGAGGAGGCCCTGCTAGCGGAGCATGGCTTCGCGGCCTTAGTCAACCTCAAAGATGCCGGGGTAAACATCCTGTGGGATGCGGGCATCACCGAAACCGCGTTGATGGAAAACGTGAAATGCATGGAGATCGATCTGACGACGGTTGACAAGATCGCGCTGAGTCATGGCCACGGGGACCACTTTGCCGCGATGACAGAGGTGATCGCGGCCATCACCGAACGTCCAACCTTTCGGGAATGGGATAAGGACGTCACCGTGGAGGAGATACGCGATTGGATAGAAAGCCACCAGGTGCCGCTGATCGCTCACCCCGCTGCTTTTCGGGAGCGCTGGGGGATCAATGAAGAAAATGGTAAGAAGTACGGGCCAGGCATCGTGCCGCGCGGCGAGTGGGCGGCGGCCGGCGCGGACATTGTCCTCTCTGAAGGCCCGTATGAGCTAGGGCCAGGATGTTGGACCACAGGCGCTGTCCCACGCCTGAGTTTTGAGAAGGCAGGCACACCCTCATCTATCGCATACCGGGAAGGCGACGAGTTCATCCGAGATTACCTGGACGATGACCAGTCGATCGTCATCAACGTCAAGGACAAGGGGCTGGTCATCCTCACCGGCTGCGCGCATTCGGGAGTCGTGAACACCGTCAACTATGCCAGAGAGATCAGCGGCGTGGATAAGGTCTGGGCCATCCTCGGGGGGTTTCACCTCGGGCGTGCAGAGGACGAGGAGATTCAGCGCGCGATTGACGAGATCAAGAAAGTGAAGCCGGCGATGGTCGCTCCCTCTCACTGCACCGGCTTCAAGGCAATCAGCCAGTTCGCCAGCCAGATGCCAGATGAGTTTGTGCTGGGCGTCGTGGGTACGAAGTACTTGTTCTGAAGCTCATCTGTAAGCCGGCACATACGTGCGTGGGTTGTGACCACGTCTATGGTCTGACGGCGTTGTGAACACGGTTGGACGATGAGGGATCGTCGCTCGGGGAGCCGTGCCACAGGACTTCAGGGCCTCGGCGAGAACCCCAGGCGCAGCAGTACCGCCTCCAGCGTGAGGACTGTCCCGCCGAGCATGAAACCAGCCACCAGGGACGCGACGAAGACCACTAACAGACCCACAATGGGGATCAGGGCTGCCAATAGCCGGCGCAGCCTCAGAGCTTCCTGCAACGCTATCCAGGTCGCCAATAACACCAGCATGGACGCTATAAATGAGAGCAGGCCTCCCACGCACGGCAACAACCCCAGTACGCTGATGACGTGTGGCATCTGGGCGAATCCGAGCGCCCGCAGGGTCCGTGTGAAATCACCCTTGCCACTCAGCACCTGCCCGGCGATGGTCGCCAGAAACACCATCAGTATCCAGCCCACGAACCCTCCAAAGATCTCGCTGGCGACCTTGCCCGGCAACGACCCGGGAACATCCGGATCCAGGCCACCAGCCAAGCCCATTATAAACAACGTGGCTAACACGATAAGCAGCGCCGGCCCGGTGGCGAAGGGGTCCGCCGCAACCTCATGAAAAGCGGCCCGGTCCAGGCGAAATGCGCCCACCGCCCGCGGTACCCAGGTGCGAACATCCCGCACACCGGCCAACAACGTTTTTAGCGACCAGGACTTCTCTTCTTCCACGGGCTCGACATGCGGCTGGAGCGGTTCGCCGGGGAGGCCTCGCCGGGCGTCCAACAACGCGAATACTTCGGTGGCGTTGGATGTGGGCGGCACCACCATGTCGGCCGGGTGGAACAAGAAAGCATCCGTTTGCTGTCCGCCCAGGCCCCCGTGGCTGCCCACGAGTTCCTCAAACGCGGCCACTTGGCCATCCCCGTACAGGGTGCTGTTCACAATCAAGTCCCCGGCGTGGGGGAACTGGGCCAGGCACAGGAGTTGCATCGCGCGATGGTCCGCGTCGCCGTAGGACTCCAGGGGATCGGAGCCGGTCACGGTGCCGGTCTGGAGTTTCCGTGCCCCCTCCGCGCCCAGCACCAATGGCGTATCATGTTGGTCATACGCGACCACGAAGCCCACCCCCGGGTGTGCGACCAGCGCGTCCACCAGGCCCGGGTAGGTTTCGTTCAGCTCTGGCAGCCCGATCTTGCCCGGCCGCAGGGTAAAATAGACGTTCGCCAAGTTACCACTGGCGCAGACGACGACTTCGGCCTGGGCGTTCACGGTCGGCGCCCAGCGGTCCACGCGTTTCTGTATGGCCTTGCGAGCCCGGCCCAACGTGCCCCCCCGAACTCGTCCCATCGCCACTTGCTGCTCCATGGCCTGGATCTCGGCCAGGAATGCCATCGCGTGCCCCTGGCTGTTCTCCGTGGCATTCACCTCGGCCACGCTCACATCCTCTTTCACCAGTTCCCCGATGAACTCAGCCAGCGTGTACCCATATCGCTGCTCGAACGTGGCCCCCACCGCCTGACCGTGATCGGAGAGCAGAAATACGTCGTAGGGGCGGGGAGCTTTGTACCGGATGACCTCGCGAATGCGCCGCAGTTGCGTATCCAGCCCCTTCAGGGTGCTCATGGCATCAGGAGTATCCGGCCCGGCGTGATGCGCCACCTCGTCGTACCCCACGTAGGTGGTGTAGATGGCCGGCGCGCCCCGGATCACGTCCAGGACCACCATATAGGTCCCCAGGTCTCGCAGAAGGACATTGGTGATGGCCCGCAGGAAGGGATAGCCCTTGTGTAATCGGTTCACGCGGGGCCGCACGTTGCGGATGCGCTGCTGGAACCCTTGCCATAGTTCCACCAGGATGTCCCACAGCGTCAGGACGAGGCTGCGGGTAAAGATGTAGGGGTTCAGCCAGAACAGGTAGAGGTCTTCCAGGCTGCGGCGCTGCATGTCCTCGTTGCTGCCGGTGAGCACGCTCATGGTGAGCAAGGTCTTGGCAGCGTCGCCGGCCATGTGATTGCAGATGCCAGACCCGCCGCGCAGCAGGCCGTTGCCGTGGGCGAACCAGGCATTCATCTCGGAGGCGTCGTGAAAGTTGTTGGAGACCAGCATCTTGCCCCGGTCCTTGTCGTACCAGCGAAAGGCCGGGATGTCAAAGTTGTCGCCGTACATGATGCCAGCCTGGCACGACGAGGTCTGCGAGGGCAGGCCGCAATCGTAGTGCGAGACGACGTGGGTTCCGTTCTCCATCATCTCTCGCACCGTGGGCATGAGGTTCTGTTCCACAGCACGCTGGATGCGCGGGTAGCTCAACCCGTCGATCTCCAGCATCACCAGGCCCCGGCCGGACTCGCCGAAACTGCTGATATATTGGCGTTTGCTCAACCACTGCACCACCCCATCAAAGAACGAGTAGTCGTCGTCGATGGTGGTCAAGCTAGTCAAGATAGTATTCACCACTGTCAGGATCAAGGTGCCCAGGATGGCCGGTATCCAGCCGTTCACTTCAAAGTACGGCAGGAAATACGCGGTGAGGATGAGCATGCCGGCGTTGATGAACAGAGTGGAGAGCCCAAGAGAGAGCACGCTGAGTGGCAAGGTCAGCAGGATCAGCAGCGGCCGCACCAGGCCGTTCATGATGGCCAGCACCAGCGCGACCGACATAGCCACGGTCAGGATGTCGGCCGATTCCCAGCTCAACAGGCGGATGCCAGGAACGAACCAGCTCATCACCAGCAGCGAAAGCGCCTCCAGGACCCAGACGACGGAGAAGCGCACGATCACGCGGAAGAAATGCCTCATGCTCCCTCCCAGTTTTTGTGAACCGAAGCGCGATCCGGTAACACGACTTCAACACTGCGAATACAGTAATATTCCCCCCACCAGCAGTGCCATCTCTGGCACGATGGTACGCCAGTAGCGCACGTATCGCCAATAATATCGCCAACCAAAGATACCGCCGACGTGGAGGTCAATCGCGAAAAGGCTGAATTGCCGGCTGCTGAGCGGCCAAAGCCACATGATCCCGTCGTCGGTGCCCCAACTGTCCAGAAACAGGTGAACGAGCGTCAGCGCGCCGAACAGAACCGCGAATTCGGTCCCCGTGAACTGCCACACAACCCACGTGAGAAGCAAGTAAAACAGCGGCGTGTGGGTTGGGTATCGGTGATGAAGCAACCTCTGTCTTGGCCGCAACGGGCCGATGACCAAGGCCAACAGGCCATCTAGATCCGGCAGCATGCCAATGAGCACTGATAGGCCTAGGGTAGCCGGCGTCGCTTTGCTGTCGAACATGCATTGCTCGACGATGCAGGCAGCGATCACGCTGCCACCTATGTGACCAACAAGCGTCATTTCAGCCCGGTTTCCTTGCCAAGCTATATGGATGCATCGTGTGAAGCGCATCCGGGGAATAACAGCACGTGCCAGCCAGTGGCGATTCTAGTATAGCCGAGTCGCTCATATAAGTCAATGCTTCACACCATCGGCCTCGCTCGGCTGCAGGCTAACCGGCTTTCTCATTTGCAGCATGCTGACAGCATTGCTTCTCTGGGAATGGAATGGTATAATGAACGTGATCCAATTCGCGAGGAAACGTATCGATGAACGCGCTTTGTCCAGTTTGCGGCCAGATGCGACAGATCTCATCGGCAGTGGGAGCCTGCGCCGATTGCCTGCGCGAGCGCCCAGACGCCGCGTTGCCCCACGCCCTGGCGACGCACCGGGCGGCCCGGCGCGAGTTCAACCTGCCACCGGAACCACCTAGCACATCGGATGGCGTGCATTGCACCGGCTGCGCCAACGAGTGCGAGCTGGGGCCCAATGAGCGCGGCTTCTGCGGTCTGCGCACCAACCGTGCGGGCCGGCTCCACGCCCTGGCCGGGACGCCGCGCCGGGGACTCCTTCAATGGTACCGCGACCCCCTGCCCACCAACTGTGTGGCCGCCTGGGTGTGCCCGGGCCACGCGCAGCGGCAGCGCGGCTCCCACAACCTGGCTGTCTTCTACGGCGCGTGCTCGTTTGACTGTTTGTTCTGCCAGAACTGGCACTACCGCGAGATGTCGCCGGCGGGCCGCCGCGTTCTCTCGGCCCAGGGCCTGGCCGACGCCGCCAATCCCTACACGTTCTGTGTCTGCTACTTCGGCGGCGACCCCAGCCCGCAGATGCCCCACGCCCTGGCTGCCTCGCGCCTGCTGGCCGAGCGCGGCATCCTGGTCTGCTGGGAGACCAACGGCTCCATGTCGCCGGCGTACCTGCGCCGGGCCGTGGACCTCTCGCTGACCAGC
>JBHLNY010000162.1:0-7528 GCA_048941065.1 Promethearchaeota archaeon | reverse complement strand
ATATACCAAAAGCTAAGTACTAATTCAGCCATACATTCTATGGGATTATTAATAATCATTTCTTTAGTTACATTTGGATTGGTGTATTTCGCAAAAGCATAAACATAAGGTTCATATACAATAATCGCGTTCCAGCGTTCTAAATTCGAAAAAAACTTTAATGAATACCACCAGGGAATCCCTTCAAATAAAAGACGGTAATCTTCTTGTTCCAATGCACCAATTCCATTATCTACTCTTTCTTTTGCTTCTCTATACATTCGTTTATAGAGTTTTATGGGCGATTTTAACCCAGGCATAGTGAATAGCGGAAATAAACCACCAAATGTATCTCTTGTAGATATAGGACAAGGAATATTTTTTCTTAATTCAAAAATATCTTGCCATATCTTTCCAAGTTCATAAGAATTTAGAGCTATTTCTTTTCCTTTTTCTGGATTATATTCATTACCAGTCACTTTAGTTATGAAATCTAATAATTCCCAGAGCTGTTCTTTTATGTACTTTTTAAAATATTCTCTTTGTCTATTATTTGTATTACTAACTACATGAGGGACATCAATCGTGAAGTGGGGTACATTGAATCTTTCTGCTTGTACCTGAAACCAATTTACATGAGTGTCACAAATTACATCACTTGATAACATAAAAGTTGGTTTTCTTGTACCTCCATCACTCGTATCCGCATTACTAAGTACAGCACCGACATTTGTTTTAAAATAGGAACATAAATCATAGGAGTAGCCCTCTTCTTCCGCTAACTCTATAAAGTGTTGTGATTTCTTTAAAGCTGCGGAAATCGTAGCTGAATTTTCCGGTAACATTGGTTGAACATCCATCGTATATAAAAACTCTACTGGTGTACCTGCTGTTGCCCAAGCAGTTGGTCTTCCATCTCTATAAGCTTGCTCAATTGCTAAGAAATGCCGACCCATTTCGTTTTTTAATTTATTAGTAGCATTCAGCATTTTACCTCTTTTTTTAGTTTCAGACATTTTTTTACCTCTTTTAGATTATTTCAGCAAAAGCTTCAAATCTTGTTGCTAATTGTTTATAAGATTCCCTATTATATTCCATTTCAACAAAAAGATAGGGTATCTCTAGTTCCTTAAATTTTTTATTAAGATATGGATGATCATACAAAACGGGTTCACAAAATTTCTGAGCTATATTTATAACACCATCAACATTATATTCCCTAGCTAAATTTATTAGGGTTTCAAATCTTATATATGATGGGAATTTTGTAGAATATATAGGTTTACTTAAATGATAGTCTGCTAAAGCTTCAATCGGTTCTTTAGATTCATCAACTTTGCTCCAGAAATATTTATTACCTATGCATAAATCATCAATGACTATTTGAAAACCAAGACCTTCGAGAAATTTAATAAATTCAGTATCATCAATTACAGATCCCGTTAGAAGAACTTTTTTAGGGTTATTATCAGTAAAAGGCTCCTTTTTTTTTAATTCCTTTAATTTAGATTGAAGAATTTTTAAAGCTTCTTCTTTATTTCGTTGTTGTACTTCTTTTACTAAAGCATGAAATTCAGATCCTCTTAAAATTAGCTTTTTTCTAAATTCTGAAATTTCTTTCAACAAATCCCTTATATGATTCATTTTTTTAATTGCCTTTTGTAATTTTTCAGGAGTAATTTTTACATGAAAATACTCTTCCAACTGTATTTTTAATTCTTTCAAATCCTCAATAAAAAATTTCAGTGCTGTCTTGTTTCGTTTTAGAGGAGCATTTAAAAAGAATAGAAATTCAATATTCACACATTCTAACCAAATATCAAATTCACGATTAGTACAATCACAGCCGTGAGTAGAAATGACACCTTTTATATCATCATCATTAAAACCCTCAATTGCTTGTTCAAGTATATTTCTTGCCCAAACGCAATGAGTCGGAGGGATATGCTCATTGGCTTTATCAATACCTATGGTAGGATTTCCAAAGAGTCTAATAGGGATCAAATCAGCAGCAAGAATAATCTCTTCAGGGGTTTCAACAGAAGCGTCAAAATAAGCTATTTTTTTCATATTTACTTTAATTTCAATAATTTACTATTCTAATATCCTAATGTTATTTTAAATCCTTAAATATTTAAAAAAATATTTATTTGATCTAATAATTTAAGATATAATTAGTAATAAGATTGATCTTTCATGAGCCAGCAAACTGTTCACCGCACATTATCCAAAGCGATACTAAAGAGTGAAGTTCGAATCAAATTGAAGATCTGGAATACTTATTTAACAGGGAAATTAAAAAAATTTGATAATTACATGAATTTAATAGTTGAAAATGCTAAAGAGATTTATTTTGGTCGCGGGGGGAAAAGAAGTAAAGATTTGGGAACAGTTATGATTCGCGGTGCCTCAATAATTTTCATAGGGCAGGACCGCGAAAAACTAATTTTTGCTGATGATACTGAAGAGAAATTAATGCATAGAGAAGAGGCAGAAGATATATAAATAAGAATAGAGGTTGTGAATATGGGAAAGGGAACACCTAGTAAAGGTAAAAAAAATAAAGCAGCATCTCATAAAACATGTAGAAGATGTGGAAAACACTCCTATAATCGCCAAAAAAAATATTGTGCAAGTTGTGGTTTTGGACGAACTGCTAAATTAAGACAACCAAATTGGAGAAATAGACACAAGCCCTTTAATGGGAATAAATCTTTTTACCACCGCAAAGCTAGAGCATGAAAGAAAGATAAAATTAACTATTTTCTAAAATTTTAAATATTATTGGCTGATATTCATCTATCTAATAATAATTCAATTTTCAAATGATTCTGAAGATTAAATGAATAAAATAATAATTGAAAATCTTAATAAAGAGTTAGAAAAATTAGAAGCTAACGTTGATATTATAGGTACTGCAATTGTAAACCGAAATGGTTTATTAACTACCTCAAGATTACCATTAGATATTGATGAGAGAAGATTTGGTGCAATGGCTGCAACTATGTTTGGTGCTATTGAAACTGCTGCTTTAACATTAAGTAGCACCTCAGTAAATAATTTAACAATAGAATTTAATAATTACCAAATTATTGTTTTAAGTATAGATGAAAAAATGCTTCTTGTTTCTATGTTAAATTTAGCTTCAAATTTAGGTATAATTTTCATAGAAATTGAAGAAACAATTACTCATTTAAAAAAAATTTTAAGTAGGTGAAATTAAATTTTAACAAAAAAGCAAAAAGAGAGGTATTCAAGACAAATAATATCCCCATTAATTGGTGAGGAAGGGCAAGAAAAAATATCAAAAATTAAAGTATTACAAATTGGAGCAGGAGGGCTCGGGTCACCTTGTTCTTTATACCTTACTGCTAGCGGGATAAAAGAATTAACTATAATTGATAATGATATTCTAGATATTTCTAATCTTCAACGCCAAATTCTTTATAATGAAATACAAATAGGAAAAGATAAAGCAGAATCAGCGAAGGTAGTTTTGTCCAATCTAAACTCAGAGGTTCAAATAAATACTTATAAAGAATATATTGATAAAGATTCTATACAAAAATATATTAAAGGTCACGATTTCATCATAGATTGCTCAGATAACTTCGAAACTAAATTCTTAGTTAATAGAATTGCCATAGAGAATAATTTAAAGTGCATAATTGCTGGGATAAAGGATTTTTATGGTCAGATCATAACAATTAACCCTAAGGCAACAGCATGTTATCAATGTGTTTTTTCTGAACCAGATAAAATTTCTCCAGATGAAGGTCCTTTACCTGTAATTGGTGTTACTCCTGGAATTTTGGGTACCCTAGAGGCTTTAGAAGTTATAAAAACAACATTAGGACTTCCAAATTTGGAAAATAAGCTATTAATGGTTAATCTAGTGGATTTAAGATTTAATATAATTGATATTGTTAAAAATGAAAATTGTATTTGCTCTAAATAGAAGAAAACAAAAAAGAAAAATAGTTAATATTTTATAATTTCAGGATTTTGTGCAAAGAAATCTTTGAAATTTTTCCCGTTTTGAGCATATTCTTTAGAATTTTCTTCACCAGCTAACTTCACTGTTTCTGGTAATTGCTTCTTTATATCAGCAGGGATTCCAACAACTAGACATCTTGGTGGAAATTCTTTATTTAATACTACTGCTCCAGCACCAACTTTACATCCTTTTCCTAATTTAGAATTGTGTAGTACATTAGCACCGATTCCTATTAAACATCCATCATCAATAGTACATGGCCCATGAACCATAGCGTGGTGTCCAATAATAACTGAATCACCAATAATAACAGACTTACCTCTCTCAAGATGGATTGTAACATTCTCTTGAATACTAGTTTCTTTTCCAATTGTAATTGACCCCCAATCTCCTCGAATTGTTGTTCCAAACCAAACATTTGAGCCTTCTCCAATAGTTACATCCCCAATAATCACTGCTGTAGGTGCTATAAAAGCTGATTCATGAATTTGAGGTTTTTTACCCGTTCTTGGGCTTGGCATAATAATTGGCATCTATATATATCACATTAAAATAAATTGTTGATTTTAAAGAATTAAACTAAAAATAATAAAATTATGTTAAGAAATAATAAAAGGATCTTTTTATTTCAATAGATTAGCATCTTTTATCATTTTTCTATGATCAAATGCTAGTTCTATGTTTTTCAATCTTTCTTTATTGATAAGTTCTACTTCTTTAGCATCATCACCGCTTTTCATATCAGAAATATTTCCAACTATCGAACATTTAAAAGCTGTGCTTTGAATTTTTCCCCGAGGATCTCTCCCTGGTTCATTATAAACACCTATTTTTTTAATTACTCTTATATTTAAATTAGTCTCTTCTTTAATTTCCCTAATAAGAGCATCTCTGGCTTTTTCTCCTTTCTCAATAGCCCCACCAGGAAGTGCATAGTAATCCTTGAAGGGAGGATATTTACGTTTGATCAGTACAATATTACCTTTCCCATCTTCGATAATGGCATCAACAGCTTTTCCAATACCAGTCTCTTTAACTTGTATTTTTATAAATATATAGAAAATAATCGTTGCAATTAGAATTCCAGTTATAATAATAGCAATAAGACTATGTAAGAAAACAGTTGATGGATCTCCTTCCTGTAATGAAAAAGCAAGCATTAAGACTTGACCTAGATCTGCTAAAATTCCAGCACCAAAAAGTAAGTTCAATAAATTGAGACCTCGTTCGGTTTTTTGTTGATTTTCTTCATTTTTTTTATTATATAAGCTCTGGATTGAATCATATATTGTATTGAATTTTTCATTTATTCTATTTATAACATTGTTAATTTCATACTCAGCTAATAAATGCTTTAATACTCTTGTATAATGTTGTCTTCTATTATAATCTAATTCTTGATAAATTAAACTCAATTTGGTTTGAATCAATCCCCTTAATAGCCTTAAATTCCTAATTTTACTTTCAATTGTATCTATATCCATGAAAATTTCCGATTGAGTTTTTAAAAACAATGAATCTAATGATTCATTTATGGATCTCAAAGCAAATAGTACTGCTCTCATTTTTGGAGTTGGATCTATTACAAATTCCTTCATATAAGATTCAAAAAAGTTTTGATAATTTTCTTCTGCCATGTAGATAAATCCAGAATTTCTCCTGATAAAGTGAAGTTCAGATAATCTATTAGATAAATTATTTTTTATACGTCGATTGTAAAGGGCTTCTGAATAATCTTCCCACTGCCCAGAATAAATTTCTGTCCAATAACCAATTATTTTCTTATATTCTTCAATATTACTTTGAGTCCAAAGAATTTCTTTTGGTTTAATTCTATTTGATGTTACAAATACATAAATTGGACTTTCTATATCTAAATAAAGTCCTTTATTTTCAGGTTTTTTACTATATTCTTTTAAGCTATCTAGAAGAATATAGGGAATCTGTTGGATTAACATGGGTTTTAAAGATTCTTTTTTAGAAGGATTTCCTTTATAATACTCAATATCAAACTGGAAATAACCTAAGTTATCAAATTCTCTATCAGAATTTTCATCTTTATAAGGAAAATTGTCTAAGTATGGAACCCAATTACAGTTAATTGATACATTGTTTACCATTTCAAGAATTTCATCTTTAAATTCTTTACGATAAATATCATCTTCAGTTAAATTTTCTAATTTGGATTTGATTAGAGTTTCAATTTCATCACTCTTTTGACGACCATCTATTTGAGAATTATTCAAGAATGAACTTATGTACCAAAATTCTTCCTTATAGATAAATTGTAAATCTTCTTGCAAGTTACTCAACCCAAATAATTTATTAATTTCATCTTAATTTTATAAAATATAATAATTTTTGCAAAGCAAAATAAAAGAAGAAAAATGAATAAATTAGAATATAGTAATGAATTGGTGCAAAAATATTCCCATCTGAATAGAACGATAAATGAGGAATTTATAAATATCCATCCAATTCAGCGAGGAGGTATTTTAACCCCTGAAGCTTTTAAGGCGTTAATAGCTTATGGAGATGGTTATAGTTTATGTGATAACTGTTTGAAAGGTCGAATTGATCAAATCGAGAATCCACCTGTTGTTGAATTTTTAAAAGATATGGCTAAATTTTTAAACATAGATAATATTTCACTTACAGCTGCAGCTAGAGAATCAAAACGTTTGGTAATGGAGGCTTTAGCAAAAAAATATCCAAAACGTAAGACCGTTATAATCGATAGTTTAGCTCATTATACAACATATTTAGCAATCGAGTCGAATAATTTAAAGGTTAGTGAAGTGCCTAATTCAGGGGAGCCAGAATTCAAAATCGAAGCAATAGATTATGAAAAGATTATTAAAAAAACTATAGAAGGAGAAGGTGAACTACCTTTGTTAGTTGTATTAACACATGTTGATTATAAATATGGAAACTACAATGATCCTAAACCTATAGGAAAATTGTGTGAAGATTATAATATACCGTTTCTTCTAAATGCGGCTTATTCTGGTGGAATTTTGCCAATTGATTGTAAAAATTATTCAGCAGATTTTATAGCATGTAGTGGTCATAAGTCTATGGCAGCTTCAGGTCCAATTGGAATTTTAGGATTTAATGATGATTTTTATGATGATATTATGGTTAATTCAAAAATCAAAGGAAATATTTCCTTAAAGTCTTTTCCAAATAAAATCTGTACTGTGATGGGTTGTCCTCCTGTTTATGGAGCCCCTTTAATTACCTTAATGGCAAGTTTCCCCACTATTGTAAAAAGAGCTCAAAGGGAATTAGCTGATGAGGAATCTAAAAAAGCTAATTATTTAATAGATAATATTAAGAATGTAAAGGGGATTGAAATTCTTGGAAAATTACCAAAAGTTCATTCATTAACTAATATCAAAACTGAAAGTTTTGCTAAAGTTGCTGAAAGTCATCCACGAAAGGGATTTTTTCTAAGAGATGAATTTAAAGAAAGGGGGATTATTGGTTTGCTCCCCGGGATCTCTAAAGAGATGAAATTTAATACTTATGGTCTAACATGGGAACAGGTAA
>JBHLNY010000161.1:6254-7578 GCA_048941065.1 Promethearchaeota archaeon | reverse complement strand
CCCTTAGGAGATATTTTAAGGAGGTTAGCAAGCGATGAATTATTGAAAGTATTCAAAAAATATGGATTAGATATCGATTAATAGTAAGTATTAAGATTAAAAAGTAAATTTACTTAACTCTTTTTTTTATTATAAGAAGCTTAATTATGAATAAAAAAAATTGGCCAATTATAGTAGGGATTGCTCAATTTACACAAGATAAGAATAGCGCCCAGCCTCTTGATCCCCTAAATTTAATAGTTAAGGCATGTGAAGATGCAATTATTAACACAGGAATAGACAATTTACAGGATTATATTGATACCCTTTACCTGTCAACTATTTCTAGTTGGATTTATGAAGAATCTATTAGTAAACTTAGTGATATTCTTGCTCTAAAACCAAAACAAAGGTTTATTGCACCTATTAGTGGTAATGTTCCACAGATGCTAGTAAATAAAGCAGCTAGAGCTATTTCTTTAGGAAAGAATAAAATTGTGCTTATTACTGGAGGAGAAGCGGCTTATTCTAAATATCGTTTCAGAAAGGGCAAAATAACGTTAGATTGGCCAAAGCAACCTCCAAGAACTGTGGATCAAGCTCAAAAAGCTGTAAATTATTATTTCAGTACTTTTGAAATTAAAAATGGATTTACTAATCCTTCCTATCCATATGCTTTAATTGAAACTGCATTAAGAGCAGCATCAGGAAGAACTTTAAAAGAACACTTAAAATATATAGGAAAGCGTTATGAACGGTTCTCTATTATTGCTGCTAAAAATCCTTATGCTTGGATCAAAGAATCACTTAATGCCGATCAAATTATTACTCCAACTTATGAGAACCGTAAAATATGTCATCCTTATACAAAAAGAATGGTTTCTAATCTCTACGTAGATCAATCAGCTGCATTGATCATGACAACGGAAAAGATTGCCCAAAAATTAGGTATTGATTACAAATTATGGGTCTATCCCATGGGAGGTGCTGATTTTAATAACATATTTTATATAACTCAACGACCGCAACTTCATACATCCCCTGCTATTAGAGAAGCTTCAAGGCTTGCATTAGAACAAGCAGGTCTTAAACTCGAGGAGATTGATACTTTTGATCTATATAATTGCTTTCCGTGCATGGTTGAAATTGCAAGCCAGGAAATTGGTATACCCCAAGATGATCCACGCGATCTCACTATAACTGGAGGGCTTTCTTTCTTTGGAGGACCATTTAGTAGTTATTCCCTACATTCAATCGTTACTGCTGTTGATCTTATCCGTAAAAATCCTTCAATGAAGGTGATGGTATTAGCGAATGGTGGTTATAATACATCACAATCAATTGG
>JBHLNY010000161.1:0-6154 GCA_048941065.1 Promethearchaeota archaeon | reverse complement strand
AAATCGCTGTAAATTTTTTGTTGATACAAATAATCTTATTAATCCTTCAATGATAAATCCCATCTTAGATAAAATTGATGAGAAATCAATTAATAGGTTAAATGAAGTTTTTAATGGAATTAAATTTTACATTGGTGGGAACCATTGGCATTTAAATGATAAAGGGTACTTGAAATTTCCAGCTTATGAGTTTAACTTTAATAATAAAACATTATTGATTTTTTTATCAAAAATATTCGAATTCGGATATAATAGATGGACTCATTTATTATATGGAGCTTTAAAAAGATATGTTTGGGAATCTTTTTGTCATGAAGTTATCATGAGCTTAGTACATATGTTGAAACTTAATTTAAGTTTAATAGGTAAAGCAAAGTCTTTTTTTCTTAATGAAAATGAATCTGATACAAAAAACTTTGTTAATAATTTATTTGATTATGATGAAAATTTCCCATTGAGAGTACAATTCATAATGATACATAATAAACTTTGGAATGAACCAATTCCCAAAAATCTCGGATTTCTTAATGTTTTGTACAATAGAAGGATTAATCAACTTAAAAACAAATTAAGTGATTCCCAAACATCTAATTTTAGGAAAACAAGAATCTTTAACGAGCTAAGAAAGATTAAGTTGAATTATAAGTTCGAATATTCACTTTCTGAACTTGTGAGTTATTGTATTCATAGTGAACCTCTGGAAATCATGTTTAAACACAATAAAAGTCTATATAATAAAATTTATAATAATTTTTATTATAAGGGAAAAAGAATAATATTAAAATTCTTTAAAAATAATAACATAGAACAGGAATTAAGAGAATATAAAGACAAATTAAATCGAAAACACCTCTTTCTTACTTATAAAACATTTGAAAGAGTAAAGAGTGTGTGTTTACAACTCTGTTTGAGGCATATTAAAAATGAGAATATCAATCAATATAGAAGATTTCAAACTTTTTATTCAAAATGCCCAATCTGTAGTAGAGATGAGATCAATAAAAGTATATGTGAAAAATTTTATTTTGATTCGAAATATGGATACTTCAAAGAGATTTTAATAAATAAAATGAATGAAGTTAAATCTCTAAATGATCTCAATGATGACCAACATTTTTTTGGAATACCCTGTGAGGAGTGTTTTCAAATAATTAGAAATATTTCTGGAAAGTTTTATGATCTTAACGAGGTTCAAAAATTTATTTATCATTATCAAAAATGTCCCTTATGTTTATCTAAAAATCATATTAATTATCTTCTCTCATTTTTCTACGATAAATCTAAGAAGGATTTACGGGACAATTTATTAGATAAATTAAATTTAGTTAAAAGCAAACATCTTAAAAGTTTCAATGTAAATATAGGAATACCTTGCTGTGATTGTTTTGAAAAATTATTTGGAAAAGATCAAGAACAAATTGAATTTATTTAAGAATAGCTCTCTATTATTAAAAATAGTATAAAATTTAATAAATTCTTAAAAAATTGGAAATTATCATCTCTAATTATATTTTTATTACATATCGGATTCTTTTTCATCAACCTCTAATGTAGGTATCAACGATGCTCCACAACTTGGGCAATATTTCGCTTCTCGACTGATTTCAGAACCGCATCCTTGACATTTAGCTTTGAATTCAAGAGTCGGAGGTATATTTTTCATAACATTTTCAAAAGTATCTTTTAAAACATTTTTTATATCCTTTATTGCTTCTTCTTTTTCTTCTTCAGGAAAAGAATGAATGTATATAGAAGAAAGTTCTACAAGGAAATTCTCTGTAAATTTAAGTTGATCCAGATAATTTTTATTTACTTTAAATTTTAACAATTCTTCACCTGCTTCCGTTAATGAATAAACCTTTCTTAGGGGCCCTATAGGGCTTTTAATTTTTCTTGCTTCTAAAAATCCATTCCACTCTAATTTTCTTAATATTGGATAAATTGTACCTGATTGAGCTTCCCAAGTCCCTGCAAACTGTCTATTTAAGTTATTGATCAAGTCGTACCCAGATAACTCTCTACTATTAAAAATTGTTTCTATAATCGTAAACTCAAGAGGAGTGAGCTTATCTTTTTTTAACTTATCAAACAATCCTTCTTTTATTGTATTTCTCAAACTTTTAATATCATCTTCTAGATCTAAAAATTTACCCAACCACATTATAAATTTATTTTATTTGACCTCCTTTTTATTCATCCTTTTACGCATTTTTTCAATTTCCTTTTCAATAGCTTTCTCTCTTCGCGATTTTGATTCTCCCCGATCATCAATTCTTCCTCGAAAATATACCAAATATGCAATAATATGAATAGTTAGAGCTGCACCCCAAAAAATTAACGGATATATTACCCAATAATAGTCTGGAAATGTAACAATATTAATAATAAACAGATATAATATTACAAATGTAAAAGCACATATATGGAATATTACACCTCTTTTAGCTATTGGATATACACCTCTAGCATAAACAATATACGCAGTAGTATGTAAAACAACACCAATAAACCATCCAAAAAAAGGATATAAAACCCATAAAATACTAGGGCTAAAAATTAGATTTATAGTTAATAACATTGCTGATACAACAATAAACACCCCTACATGAACTTTGACAGAGAGTCTAAAATTGACTTTGCTTCTTGCTATTTCATATAAACTCTCTTCTGAAAAAGTCTTTTTTTCAACCATCCTTTTTTCACGTCTTCATTTGTTTTGAAAAACTGATTGATTTATTCTTAATCTTATAGAATTAAACTTTCAATATAAATATATTGTTAGTTCTACATAGTATGCTTTAATCCAATATAATGGCTTCTTTTACCTAAAAATGCAGAATTTTTAAGTGATCTATGGAATTTTTTCATTAAAAAATATCTGATCAAAATATTGGGAAATCTAAGCTGACTTTAAATAAATAATACTTATTATATTCTTAATAATAAAATCAATCAAGATGATTAAAAGTCTGAAAAGCTTTTTAAATATAAGTTTACATCCAAACTTAAATCCACCAAGAATATGAGCTAATGTCGATTTTATCAGAGTACATTGAGAAATTAGAGAATTGGGATCATAGGGTATTCCTTAGTTTATATCAGAGTGATTTTTCAAAACGTAGTAAAACCTTTGCTCAGATTTTTAGTTTTTTTGGGAGTTTGTATTTTTGGGGGCTAGTTTGGATAATATGGTTCATTTATGGTTATATTACAAAAGATTATTATCTTTTAGTTCTTTTTACTGGTGGTTTTGACCAATCTATTATTATCCATTCTCTTATACGTTATAGAATAATTAAAAGAAACCGTCCATATATTAAACTTAAAGAAGAAGGTGTAAAGAAGCATGACGATTTCATAAGAATTCCTTATTTAATGAGGGAATCAGAACAAAAATCATTTCCATCTGGACATGTCACCTTCTTATTATTTTTTGGGATGATTTTTGCTTATTATTTTAATAGTTGGTTATTGCTTTTTATTTTTCTTGGTTTAGCTATAGTGATGGCAGTTTCTCGATTGATTTTAGGTGTTCATTTTCCAATTGATGTTATTTTTGGATTTGTTTTTGCATTTCTCTATGCTTTATTATATCTTGGTTTCACATATGTATTTTGGATTGATTTTTATTATTGGATTGGTCCAATCTTTTCACAAATCTTCCATTTCTGGAAATGATAAATAGCTTTTAAATTTTTTTAATAAATCTTAATTTAATTTTACATATTGATAATAAAAGTTTGTTCTAATTCGCGAAACTAAAATTTTTTTAGCTATGCTATGTTTTTTAAATTATTCCTATGACATTATTCCTAAGAAGGAGCAGAAAAGAGTCAGTTCCAGACTCACATAAATTCACTTCTGATTTTAATTCAGTAATATTTATTGTAATTTGGAATTCGCTAGGCTTCTTTTTTGTTGAATTTATAATGGTCTATGTTATTAGCCAGGTAATATCTGGTTCAGGCATACAACTCGGTTTATTTCCATCATTCTTAATGCTTGGGGGATTGTTTGTTTCTCTTTTTGTTGGTTATTTAACCGATCATATCTCTAAAAAAAAACTCGTTATGTTTGGATCATTTGGGCGTGGAATATCTTATTTTGGTTTATACTTTTCAATTATAACGAAATCATTATTCGGAATATATACAAGTAGTTTCTTATTAGGAGCTGGAGCTATGATATTTTGGGTCCCCTTAGATACTCTTATTTCTGAAAAATCTTCTAAGTACCATCGATCTACCGCTTTTGGAAGAAGAAGATTCGCTATGGGTATTGGTATAACGGGAGGTGCTATTTTTGGTTTAGCTATATTTGGAATAGCAAGTTTCTTAGTTCCAAGAAATGCCTATTTTTTATATATTGCAATCCCTTTATTTGGTTTTGCAAATTTTTATGCGGGTATTCGGTTTTCACGTACAGTAGATGAGAGTAAAAAGTTTATACATCCAGATGTAAAAAATGACCAAATTATTTTATCTAATCAAGAACTAAGATTAGAAAATGTTACTGTTAGAAACTCAGGTAAATTTAATCGTAGAATATTTTTATTTGGAGTAATTTTACTATTTTCTACTCTTGTTTTAGCTGCTACAAATGTAGGGATTTATCGACCTTTTATTCTACCATATATATTGGAGAATGTAGATGTTAATCCTAATTTTGTCGCGTGGATTTATCTTCCAACTTCAGTAATAGGTACTTTGATTGCACCTAAGTTAGGAACAGCAGCAGATAAAATAAATCATTTTCTTGGAATATCGATGACTAGTTTTATAGGTGGAATTATAACTTGGCTTATTATTAGTTCTGCAAATTTATGGGTTTTTTTAATATTACTCATAATAGATAATACTATTATGTTAACTTCGGGTTTTGTCTTAATTAATATTCTAAGTAGGGTTTCTACAAAACACCGAGGTAAAATATTTGGAACTGTTACTACAATTGAATCCTTGGGTATGATAATAGGTCCAATTTTAGGGGGACTTTTATGGGATACTTTAAGTAAACAAATGCCTTTTATAATTTCTATTCTTGTTGAGTGGTCATTAATTCCTTTTTTTCTCATCGGGATTTGGCTGCTTAAACCAGGGATGATTGAATCAATTGAAAAATAATTCTAACAAAAGATAGTATAAAATCTATTACTTTGTTTTTTCTTATTTGTAGATTAATCATTAAAATAACATGTTATTTTAAGGTTTAAATATTTTTTAAAAAAATTACAAATCAATTTTTAAAATATTATAAATTGATAATATAATATGTCAAAGAAGAATCTTAGATTAAATGATAATGATACAAGAACTATGAGAAATCCTACATGCCATAAGTGTAATAGTAGAAATTATTGTACGATTGGGAAATTAAATGAACAAATAGAAAATTGTCCTATGAAAATTAGCCCTGAAATCAAAAACAAAGCAATGAAGCTTTATAAAACAAATGAATTCATAAAAACCTCAACTAACGTAGCATCAATAGTAGAAGCTAGGGGATATATTCATTGGCCTCGTTTAAAAGACACAATAGAATACGCGAAAGGAATGGGTTTTAAAAAATTAGGAATTGCATTTTGTATAGGTTTACAAAAAGAAGCAGAAAAAACTGCTGAAATCTTAGAAAAATATGGTTTTCAAGTATGTTCAGTTTGTTGTAAAACAGGTTCAATTAAAAAAGTAGACGTTGGTGTACCAGAAGAGTTTACGATGTATTCAAAAACAGGTTATCCTATAGGTTTCACATCATGTAATCCTGTAGCACAAGCATTAATATTAAATAACGCTAAAACTGAGATGAATATTATCGTAGGATTATGCGTAGGTCATGATATTACTTTTACAAATCTTTCAGAAGCTCCCGTTACTACTTTAATTGCGAAGGATAGATCAAATCCCCACAATTCCGCAGCAGTATTATTTACACGCTATGGAGAATCATTTTTCTTTAAAGATTTAAAAGATATTAAAAAAGAGATTGATTAATATTTTAAAAAGCTTTAGAACCAATCTATGAATTCATCTATAGATCTCCTTTTTCTTTCTTTTTTACTCTTTTCTTCCATTGCTTCATCAATCACACCAACTGCAATAACACACATTAATTCAAACTTATCGGGAGAAAGTTTAAAGATTTCATTAATTTTTTC
>JBHLNY010000160.1:0-7584 GCA_048941065.1 Promethearchaeota archaeon | reverse complement strand
ATTAAGGTATCCACCTTAAAAAAAAATTAAATTTAGCAAAAATTAGAAATTATTTCATACCAAACCATTGAAGAATTGTAAAAAGGTTTTGGAATAATAAATAAAAATTTTAGATAGGATTTAGATTTATGTTTTAGCCCCACAATAAGCACAATACTGTGCTGATTCTTTACTTATAGGTGTTCCACAATTATTACAAAATTTACCTTTTTCTTCCGTACTGATAGGTTCTTTTTGAATTGATACATATTTTATTTGCCCCGTTTTTGTTGAAAATTTACCAATTAATTGTCCTGATGCTTTCAGATCTAAAATAATTGCTCGAACATCCTTTCTAGAAATACCAGTTCTCATATTGACATCTTCTATAGAAGCATCAGGAGTTGTCTGAAATTCTTGCAAAACAACCCTCCGTAATTTACTCCTATTGGTTATTGCAACAATTTGGCTGGATAAAATAACAACACCAATGCCAATCACTAAAAATCCCGACCATGACCACTGCAGGACAGTAATACCCCACCATAAGAGAGCACCAGTGATTATGAATGTAATACCCCACCACATCAAAGAACCAGCAATTATGAATTGATTTCTTATATATTTCATTTTTTCATATCTTAATATGTATTTTATATAATACTAGTAAATAGGATTTAAATATCATTAGTTAATAGAATATAAATTTCATTAGTTAAAAGATTATAAATATAAAGTCCAATTTTATCAGTCTGTTTTTATACATGCATTAATTACGTTAAACACATTGCTAAAATCAATCTGATCTTCCATTAATATAATAATAATTCTTTCTAAGATTTTAATTGATAAGATATAGAAATTATCCGAATGAATTACATTAAAGTCTGGACTATGGATTCCTATCTCTGAGGTAATTTCTTCTGCTAACTCGTATAATTGTGACATATTTAATCCTATTGAAGATTTATTAAATTCATCACTAATATAAGATTTTATAATTACGCCATTTTCAGATATTATTAATACAAAATAGACTCCGGATCCTAATTCCTTTAGGATATTATCCAAAACTAAGTCGACGTCTAAACACACAGTCATTGATATATATATAGATTTTTTTATTTATAATTCTAGTTAAAGATCACTATTTCGAGTCAAACTAACATATAAAAATTAATTTTTCTAACTGGATAAATAAACTAAAACTTTTAGGTTTTAAAGTTAGGGAACTTGATTTTAAATCGAAAAATATTGATCAATTACCTTTTCAAATTCATTAAACGGGGAGAGATCTCCATTGAAATCTTTCACATGAGTCTCAAAATATCTGTCTACAAATTCTTCAGATATTAATTGTATATATCTCTTTATTTTTTCTGTCATCTTCCCCTTTTCTACTAAATAAGCAAAAATCACATCACTATTATTATTCATGTAAAAATTAGCTTTCCCTACGTTGATAGCTTCTAGTTTAAATCCAGAGTCATTACCACCAATATAATCTTGTGAAAAACATAAAATGGCAGATAAAAAACCAGCAATTTGTAATTTATTCTCTGAAATACATTTCTCAGACTTATTTGCTTTTGAAAAGTATAAAAAGCCCGCTTCATCAACAATAAATAATGCTAACAGCCCTTCAGCTTTAGGAATCTTAATTATTGAATTACAAATTTTTTCTATTTCAGGAAATGAAGTATTTGAACATATTCGCTGAAATAAGCTCTTTGAAAAGTGATAAAGCTTAGTATAATCCATATGATTTTCTTTATCATCTAAGTAAATTATAACTAAGATATTTCCCTTTTTCTGGTTAAAAAAATGAATATAAATTGTAAAATTCGCGATTAAATCCTTTATATATCCTTGCTTTTTTTCGATAATAATGTCTTTATACAAATCAATGAATTTTTGAATAAGTTCAATAGCAATACCTTTATGGAAAATAATTTTAAATTTACCATCCAAATTTATTTCAGAAACACTAAAACCTTCCATTTGGAAGATCAGAGAACTTCTCTCTAAATTTTGAATATCATTTTCCAAAGATATCATTATTTTAAACCCCTTATTTTAACTAATTATTTGTGTACAAAGAGACTTTTTGCACATAAAATGCATAAATGTTTTAATATTTAAAAGTTAGTCTTTTAAAAGATGTTCGTCTCAAAGTATCAAATTTATAATAATATCATCGAATTTTCAAATAGTGATCATTTTATACAAGTAAATTAACAAATTTAAAATTATGTATCAAAAATTGTTGGTTTTGATAAAAAAGAAGATTTGTGTGTACAAAATCTCATATAACTAGGATATTAACTTAGGCTTAAGTAGAATAATTTAGCGGGCCTGGCAGGATTCGAACCTGCGACATCCCAGTCCGAAGCCGGGCACCCTTTCTGGACGTAGATAGTTATCCAGACTAGATTACAGGCCCAATTTTCAATTATTTTTTTTTATGCATATATAGTCTGTTTAATCTTTATTAAAAAAATCAATAGGTTACAATATTCTCATTCATTATATCTAAAAAATATTATTGTAAGTAAAATAAAGGATGAATTAAAAATTCCTTTAACCTAATAGATAAAAACTAGTTAATTTCCTTAATTCTATTTATTATTAAAATTGTTGTTTATATATTTTAAAAGCAATCTGAACACTTTTATATATCTTAAACCTTGAGTAAGATCTCCATCCACTTTAATTATGCCTTTCATATAAGCTTCAGATCCATACATTTCACGTTTAAGGATTTTAATTAGGATCTCTTTAGTATAACTCACTTTAAAGGTTGCTTTTGGATGTATACCCCTTTTATACATTATTGATCCTCTTGAAACTTTGAGCCAAAAGTTAAAATTAATATCAGTTACAAAAATTTGGTAAGTATAATCATAATCATTTATTTCTTCTATCAACTCTTCCGTATTCTGGAAAAAATTAACTCCCAATTTTATAATTTTATCTAAAATAGCAATGAATTCTTCATCATTTTTCTCTAATTCATGAATTACAGAATTGAACTTCTTTGAGTTGAGCATAAAATCTTTATCCATTAAAGATTAAAATTAAAGTATATCCTTATACCAAAGATATTCTTATTATCTACATCGCTTTCTATCAATTTAAATTTTTCTATAAGGGTGGAATGACGACCTAATATGAAAAAAATTTTTATATTTTCAATTCTTTCTTTTCTTACACAATCTATATTTATTAGGTTTTTTCTTACTAATAAAATGCCCACATAGTGTAGCCCGGTCTAGCATTCGGGACTGTCACTCCTGATCATTAATAGATAGATATTAATGGAGGAGAACGACGCGGGTTCAAATCCCGCTGTGGGCGCCATTCTCAAATCAACTATAAAAACACCGTTTTTTCACTGAAAATTATTTGATTTTTAATTAAAACAAAAACTTTAAAAATGAAATAGGATTGAAATAAAACCTTTTTAAACTTTCCATTGTTATTATAATCACTATTTAATGTATATAATTTTCAAAATAGGTATAAAAATAAAAAAATAGGTTGAAAATTAAAATGGTTGATGAGTCTTTATTAAAAGAGATTAAAGCAATAATGGATAAAGGAGCTAGTAATGCTGAACCGGCAGACACTTTGAAATATTATGAATTTATCAAACAAGTCTCAAAAGAAAACGAGGATCTTAAAGAAGAACTTGAGGATATGGATATAGCAATCCAAATGATTATCACTGATAAGGATGCTAAATATTGGTTAACGGCAAAGGAAGGAGTTCTCGAATATGGTGAGGGAGATGTTGATAATCCTTCATTTACAATGTCTTCCACTCTTGAAACAGGTGCCGGTATATTAATGGGTGAAGTTGACGCTACTAGCGCCTATATGGCAGGTGACATTACTGTAGAAGGTAATTTACAAGATGCAATGGCTTTTCAAGAAATCGTAGAGCTTGCTGGAGAAGCCCTCGAAGATCTTCTTGAAGATTTATAAATTATTTTAAAAATTATCTTTCTTTTAAAAACCTAATCTTACAATTTTTTTTATCTTTATTTTATTAATAATAGATTTTAAGTATTTTAGATTCGCATATTTATCAAATCTTCTTTTTAAAGTTTCCTTAAGGTCATCTCCGATAGTTCTTTTCTATTTATGTGATGATTGTGTCGAGTTAAAGAATTCTTATTAAATATCGACTTAATTCAATTTTAAAAAGTACAGAACGAAATAAAACCTTTTTATATATTAAAAGGTTATAATAAATTGCAATTTTATTCATTTAATAAGTAGTCAATAGCAAAATGCTATTATAAAATTAATAATAAGGTTGATTATCAAAATGGTTGACGAATCATTATTAAAGGAATTAAAAGCAGCCCAAGATGCGGGGGCAGCTGCAGCAAAGCCAGAAGATTTGATGCGAGTCTTCAAATTTATAAAGGAAATCTCTACAGAGAATGAGGATCTTAAAGAAGAACTTGAGGATATGGATATTGCAATCCAAATGATAATTACGGATGCAGATTATAAATTCTGGTTAACTGTGAAGGAAGGAGACCTTGATTTCGGAGATGGGGAAGTAGACAATCCTTCATTTACTATGTCCTCCAATCTTGAGGTTGGTGCTGGTATCATGATGGGTGAAGTTGATGCAACTAGTGCCTATATGGCTGGTGATATAACAGTAGAGGGTAATCTACAAGATGCTATGGCCTTCCAAGAGATCATCGAATTGGCACTCGAAGCTTATGAAGATCTTGCAGAAGATTTATGAGGATAAGTCTTTTTTATTAGCCAATTCTACATAATCCTTTCTTTTTTTTCTATTACTTTATTTTTAGATTTAAACTAAATTTTTTTTTAAGTTTTTGGTATTAACTTAAATATCTTATCATTTTTTTTTACTGGTTTATCTACTACTATTCCAACAGTTATTAGTTTACCTTTCGAAACCATTGGAGTTTCTGTTAAATTTCTTTTCTGTTTAATTTGGATTGATGAAATGCTTTGTCTTAAGAAAGTCTCAGTATGTGTGCCTATAATATAAATTTCTTCACCTAATTTGAGTTTTCCGGAAGTTAAAAGAATTTTAGCAGCTTTTTTCTCTGGATAATAGGAGAGAACTTTACCAATTTCAATTTTTTTAAAATTTGCAATATTTCCTTCTTGTTCTCTTTCAATTTCACTTCCTTTCGGTAATTCAAAATAAAATCCAGTGGAGAATCCTCTATTATATACTTTTTTCATTCGTTCAATCCATTCTTGGGTTTTTTGTTTAGAAAAATTGCCATTATAATAAGCATCTATAGCTTCGCGATAACATTTAGTAACTTCTTCAATATAGATTGGATCTCTCATACGACCTTCTATTTTAAAAGCATCAATGTTCGCATCAATTAGTGCTGGAATATATTCTATCATACATAAATCTTTAGTATTAATAAAGAATACACCATCATAGAGTAACTCATTATTTTGATCATCAAATACCATCCATCTCCTCCGACAAGGTTGAACGCACCTACCACGGTTTGCTGAATATTCTTGAGATGCACATAATTCTGCTGAAAAGTAGCATCTTCCTGAAATTGAAGTACACTGTGCTCCATGTACAAACACTTCAATTTGACTTTGAATAACTTGATTTTTTATTTCTTTAATTTGCTTTAGTGAAAGTTCTCGAGCAAGAATTAATCGTTCAGCACCTAAGGATTCATAAAATTTAGCTGAAAGTGAATTAGAAATGTTGGCTTGAGTAGAAATATGGAATTTTAAACCTTTTTCTTTTGCTAATTTAATAGCACCAATATCATGAACTATTACTGCATCTATATCTGCCTCTGATGCTTTGGTTAATATTTCATCTGTTAACTCAATCTCATTTTCGTATATTATCACATTTGTTGTAAGGTAAGCTTTGATACTATTTGTGTGGCACAAGGAAACAATTTTTTTTAGATCATTAAGTTTGAAATTATCACTAAACATTCTCATATTTAATGATTCAACACCAAAATAAACAGCATCAGCACTTTTTAGAACCGCATTTAAAGATTTATAATTTTTCAAAGGTGCCATTAATTCAACACTTTTATTCAAGGAATCCATCATTTTTAAATTCAAATTTTTTGATAATTAATGATTTATCTCAATTGAATTAGTAAATGAGAATCTAAAAATATAATATAAAAAATAAATAAAAAAAATTTAAAATTAGAAAATTGCTTGAAACCAAAGATAGAAAAATAAGACTCCAAGCAAAAATTCGAAAACCACCCAGATATATCGCATATGTTTCGCATAGTTTCGATGTCTACTACCTGATTCAGATTCTATCGTATCTACTTGAATATAGGGAGATGGACCTCGTCTATACCATCCTTTTATTCTAACTCGTTGCCCAACCAATCGTTTCACCTTAGAAAGTGCAAAAAAGAAATCTACAATACCGATACCAAATCTATAATCTACATACATCAAGCCAGTGTCGTCTTGAAAGTACATATCTTCACTAAAGTAATATCCCGGAACACCTCTCC
Organism: Promethearchaeota archaeon; assembly: GCA_048941065.1. Taxonomy (GTDB): domain Archaea; phylum Asgardarchaeota; class Lokiarchaeia; order Sigyniarchaeales; family SOKP01; genus Loki-b32. Next base: position 1,072 of record JBHLNY010000160.1, on the reverse strand, counting down.
CTACGATTTTACCTTCAACAACTGCAGGTACATTCCGAATAGGTGAAACTTTCACATTGGTTACCAGATCTAGAACGGTTTTTGGCTCAAATCCGCTTTTATACATAAATTTCGTTTTAAGAATAGAACTAAAGCCAATCACATAGAAACCAATAGCCCAAAGTAAAAGTAGATTTTGCCCAGTTAAGAATCCAATTGTAAAGAATCCTGCAAGAGCAAAAATCCAAATAGCAGTAATTCCTAGAAGTGCTATGAATATTAATGTTGGTAGCGATTTTATAAATAAATCACCTAAAAATTCATCTGCCATTGATTTACCTGCTTGTTTTTCTTTTAATTCTTTAGCAAGTGAAAAATCAATTTCTGGGGTTAATCCATAAGTTGCACATTGTTCATTTAGTCGCATAATTCTTTTTGCTGGTAATGGATGTGTTGAGAATGCTTGATAGTATTTTGCCCATGGATTGAATAAATCCCATGCTGCTGCTGCCTGGATAGCGTCTTGAGAAAATTTTCCTTGAGCACCAACACTTATAATTCCAAATCCTTTTGCGGCACTAGGATCAAAGATCCCTAAACCTCTAAGTGCCCGGACTTTTGACTTCTTTCTTTCTTCAACACTACCATCTACTAATAATCCATAAGCAATCTTGACTAACCCTGTTGATAATGCGTTTGGATCCTCTAATACTTCAGCAGAATGTTCATCAGCATAATATTCACGAATCCTACTAACTATTAATGATATTAGATACCCTATATAATAGCTTACATAACTTAAAGCAGCTATTACAATTAATGCTAGTCTCATAGCATTTGCGCTATCACTATCACTTCTACTAGAACGCGAAAAGTAACTTGCATAATATGCCCATCTAGCAATAGTTAATAATACAAGAGGAATAGCAAACACAACAGTCATTAAGATAAAATCTGAGTGTACAACATGGCCTAATTCGTGAGAAAATACAGCATTTTGTTCTTTTTTATTTAAGTATTTAAGTATTCCATCAGTAATTACAACTCTTGCATTATTTTTAGTATGACCATATGTAAATGCATTTGGGTTACC
>JBHLNY010000159.1:0-7605 GCA_048941065.1 Promethearchaeota archaeon | reverse complement strand
TATCAAAAAATAATAATGAAGAAAGTACTCACAGAAAAAGATAAGTACTGTTCACGATGTAATGCGTTAATGAAGGTTAAAAAAATTTAGGTTATATGCTCATTCTTTATTGAATCTGAAAAGGTCTAAAGTTTTTTTAAGTCAAAGGTGGATTCACAATTAGGACATGTGTTTGGTTTTTTCGAATATTTCAGTATAAAATAAATGATAAAGCCAAGCCCTAATGTTAAGATTATCATAAAACAGAGCACCTCATGATAAATATGTTCAAAATTTTTGCGCTGTAAAATCACCTCCCGCTCGCATGTGGGACAAAAGACTGTTCTTTTTGATTTTCTCATAGCTATCAATTACTTTTATTGAGGTCCTAATATTTAATTATATTTATCAAAATTTAATTGAGGTTTAAATTGAAATTATTTAAATCCTCTAAATTCAGGCTTTTCTTTAGATTCTTTTTTTTTCTTTTCCCCAGATGTTAAAATATTCCATGTACTACCAACACCTAAATCTTTTAGTTTTTTACGCTCTTCTTCTATATTTTCATCTTGTTCTATATTTTCATCTTGTTCTATATTTTCATCCTGCTCTATTTTGTCTTCACTCATGAGATACACTTAAAATATTAAGATATATATGATTTAATTTTACATCTTATTAATTTATTTTACGATCTTTTATATTTATTCGTTTTGGTAAATAGACTAATGCAAATTTGAAAACAAAATTTTTGTTGATAGATTCTAAATAAAATTTTATATCATTAGTTTTTTTATTTTATTATTAAATAGTTTTCAAATATTTATTTTAAAAGGTTTAGGTAATGCCCAATTGTTATCATTGTGGAGAGGAAATTCTTGAAAGTGAATTTTTTCGATGTAGCGAATGTGGTCAAATATATTGTTCAATGCATAGGGATCCTATAAATCATGAATGTAATATTGTAAAAGAGAATATAAATTTGCAGTTATTTCAACCATCAACTCCATCTTATGTTGATAGCGCTCAAATATCACCAATTCCACAAACAAGTAGATATCAACAACAATTAGCTCAAGAAGAAGTGCGTGGAACAATAGATGGAACATATACATGGTATCGTCAAGAGAATCTTATTCCGGAAAATGCGTTTGATCCTGATTCAGGCATTAAATTTAAAGGAATCTTATTACCTCATAAATCAGAATTTTTCCATTTTATAATTGGAGTATCAATTATCTTTATTATTGGTATTTTAACTTTCTATAACGAACAATTAATAAATATAGGATATGGGTGGGCAATTATAATGTTAGCGAGTTTTTATGCTACAGCTTTTCTGTTTCACGAACTTGGGCATCGCCAAGTAGCTATACATTTTGGACTTCAAACAAAGTTTAGACTATTAACATTTGGAATGTTGCTAACTGTTACGGGAGTTATCTTTGGTTTGTATTCATTTATTTCAGGAGGTCCAAGTTTCCCCTCATTAGCTTTACCAGGGGCAGTTGTAGTTTTAGGGTTGAGTAAAATTGATAGAACTACAGGATTATGTAAAGCAGCAGGTCCAATAGTTAATCTTGTATATGGCACCTTCCTTTTCGTAATCTCTTTCTTAATACCTATTTATCCACTCAATATGTTAATAGGACTTACAGCGAATTTAAATTTCATGTTAGGAACATTTAATATGCTTCCTATTGGCATCCTTGATGGACAAAATATTTGGAAATGGAATAAAAAGGTATATGTTGCACTATGTGGTTCATTGTTAGTGTTATTATTAATAACTTATATGCTGATTTATTCTCCTACTAGTCCGTATATAAGATAGATGTAGGATTTTTTTGATTAATGAATCTTTCACGATTTTATGAAATAAAGAAAAAATTGAAAAGTAAAAATTATGAAGGATGATAATTTTAATTTATTATACTTTTGAATTCTTTGAAAAAGATATCGAATTAATTGATTGTTATCTTGGTGAATAGAACTGACATATTGTGAATTTTGTGGGGAACAGATTAGTTATTTACCATTTAATTGTAAATATTGTGGTGGAACTTTCTGCAAAAAACATCGATTACCAGAAAATCATCAATGTACTTTTGAATTGAAGCATGTTCCAGTTGTACCAACTACTTCAAGAGAATCAAAGAAACTTTATCAAGACGTTGCAGTAAAAAAACCTGCTACCCAAGAATATTTAACTAAGGGTCCTAGAGCTTTAAAAAAATACTTAAAAAGGCAAGATAAACAAAGAAAGCAAGCAATGAGAAGTGTACAGTCATACAGAGGAGCCACTCAATATAACTATACAAAAATATTATTCGGATTGATAATTGTATTTTCAATAACTGCACTCTTTTTTCCTATTAGTATAGCTCATTATATATTTTTTAGTTTACCAGGGCTTATATATAACTATACCTATTATACATTTTTCACAGCACTTTTTGTAAGCTCTGGAGATTTTATTGGATTATTCTTTTTATTCATAATGCTAATTTTTTTATATTTTATGGCAAGGAATATTGAATTGAATTATGGTTGGAAATTTTTAATAAAGCTATATGTCGTATGTTGTTTATTTTCAGCACTTTTTTATGTTCTTTTGAGATTATCATTAGTATCTTATGCTCCTTTAAATGTATCCTTGATAAAATTTGGATTAGCATGGGGTGGAATATACGGTTTAATTTCATATTCAATTTTTCCAATAATGAATAGACAAATTACAGCATTAATGACTTTTATTCCACTTAGAATGAGAGGAAGATCTTTCTTATTAATGATAATTTTAATAAGGTTAATACCGGGCTTGTTATTTGCTCTTTACTCTCCAATTTATCTGTTATTCTATTTACCCGAATTAGGGGGGATTTTAGGTGCTTATATTATTTATAAACGTCAATTTAGGAGGATTTAAAATTATAGTGTATAATTAAAATCCATAAAAATTATCAAGGAATCTACTTTACTTTTTATAATCTTCTTCAAAAATAAATGTAAATCATTAAAATGCCTAAAGAGCACAGTTCCAAAATTATAGAGCTAAATGAAGACTTAATTGAAAATAATGATAGACTAGCAGTACAAAATAGTGAATTATTAAGAAAAACAAATATAAGAGCCTTTGACTTTGTAGGTGCTATCGGAGCCGGTAAAACTGCAATTATTGAATTAATTGTTAAAAAGATCTCGGATAGTTATGGAATTTTAGTTATTAATGGAGATGTTACTACTAGAATAGATGCAGATAGAATTGAAAAGTATGGTGTAAGAACGATCCAAATTAATACAGGTCGCGAATGTGCTTTAAACTCTTATCATATCTCTCAAGTAATAAAAAATTATGATTTGAGTGAAATTGATATTTTAATTATTGAAAATGTTGGAAATCTAATCTGTCCTTCTGATTTTATTTTAGGAGCAGAAAAAAGAATTGTTGTTGTTTCAATAACAGAAGGTCCTTGGGTTGTTCGCAAACATCCAATGTTATTTAAATACTCTGATATAGCTATTATAAATAAAATCGATTTAATGGATGTAATAGATGTTGATGTTGAAGAAATGATGAAAGACGCACAAAAAATTAATCCAAATCTTAAAGTATTTGCTATTAGTGCTATTACAGGTGAAAACATTTCCAACCTTATAGATGCAATTTTAAAATAATAGAATTAAGAATAAAAATTAAAGAAAATAATAATATTAATAATAAGAAAAGTTCTGAAGTAAAATGGCAATTAGACAATTTAATACAGAATTAGGAATGTTAATCGATAAAATCGTAAAAGTATATATTGATAAAGATAAATTCTTTGTTGGTCAATTAAAAGGAATTTCAGAAGATTCAAACCTTATCCTAATTAATGCTAAAAACGAAAAAAATAAATCTTTTCCTAAGATATTCATAAGGAACTCATTTTATAACTTTGTAAGTTTAGAAGAAGAACCTTTCCCTATGAAAGCATTGGCAGATAGAATTGCTACAATTTTTTCCAAGGGCCATGTAAATTATATCGAAGATCAGAACATAATTTCGATTCTTAATGGGAAGATTATAGTTGATGAAAATGAAGTAAGAGGTACGGGACCATCAGCAGATAGGGTTAAAAAGATTTTCGAGCAATTTAAAATGGATCTCGAAAGTCCTAACGAAGATTAAACTTTTTTTTATCTTTTAACTCAACTAAAATTGATGCTAATTAAATGTTTTTAAGAGATTTTTTAGTTGTATGTCCTGGAGAATGTTCTTCATCAAAGCTTTTCCTAATGGTGTCACTTTGATAATGCCTAATTCTTCAAATTCTCTTATATAATCATTGTCCATTAAAAATTTTATATCTGAATTCCATACACTAACAAAAATTTCTTTTAGATCATTAATTTTAATATTCTCATCAACTTCTTTACTAAGTGCAAGAATAAGCGCTAAAGTACCGTATTGAGAAGGGGATATTTTATCATCTTTACCATCAAAAGTTAATATATAAAAATTTTGATCCAAAAATTTAGAAGTTATTAATTCAAATCCCACATTTTTCAAACTTAAGAATATTTTGCTAATAATATTATTAAAATCAAAACCCTTACTCAAATTCTTTAAATCTTCCTCTCTAATCATCTTTTGGGGATTAGTTAAAATTATTTTTGTTATATTTTTTACAACTTCATCGATATTTCCATTTTCCATTGTGTAATCACTTAAATCTCATTAATTCTTATTATATTTAAGGATTGGATTGCTTTTTTCATTTCTAAATTTGAAATAATGAATATTAATTTGTATTCTGATAAATTTGGATCATTTTGAAAAATAGGTAATACTTTTTTAATCGTTCTAAATATTGAACCTCGTTTATTATATTTGGTAGGGATGAAAATATTTGAAAAAATAATATAATCTGTCTTAGTGAGAATTTTAATCGAAATATATAAAATAATAATAAAAAACACTTTTTCAGGAGTGGTTAATTCTTCAAACTTAGCATGTTCTTTATTAGAGCGTGTAAAGTCTAATTGTATAAATAAGTTTTTATCATCACTGATTGCTATTTGTAATTGAGATTCTAAATTACTTTGGGATAAAAATTTATTAAGTAATTCTTCAAGATTATTGATAGTTTTTTCTAATTTCCGAAATTTCTCGATTATTTCATAAATTTCATCTTGATCATATTCAATAATAATTTCTTTCTGTTTAAGCTTTAAATTTTTACTAAACTCGTTTATTTTCTGTATTATATTAGATAAACTCTCCGAACTTTCTGGATTTATTTGAGTATCAGAACCTGAGATCTGATTTATCTTATTATTTAATTTATTTATTTCTTCTTCAATTTCATTTGATAGTCTTATAGATTTTATGTTTTTAACCTCTATATATTCATCAGTAATATCTTCAGATTGTTTCAATTTTTCTTTATATTCAATTTGTAGATTGTTCATCTTATTTTTATCATTTTCTATTATGTTTAAAAGATTTTGATAATCATTTTCATATATCTCGTAATGTGGTTTCAATTCTTCAAATTTTAAAATCATTTCATCTAATTTTGTTTTATTCTCATTAATTTCATATTGAATCTCTTTTGCTTTTTTCTGAAGAGATCGAATTTTTTCGGCATTTGTTAAATTATTATTGATTTCAATGGGCACTATCAAATCATCCTTCTTTTCTTCACTTGAAACTTCCATCTTTCTAGTAATCCTATTAATCAGAATAAAGCATTCCTTTTTCTGTTTGTTCAGATTCTGGATTTCCAAATTATAGTTATTCAAAGTTTTCTTAACTTGATCAATCTGGTTTTTACGTTTTAGAAAGTCTTCTTCTAGATATTTTAATTTATTTTTATTATTTATCAATGATTCATTTAATTTTTCCATTAAATCTGAAATTGCAGTTAATTCACTTGATTTTTCCCTAATCTTTGATAATTTCAATTCTTCTAATAATATATTCTTTTTCTTAAGAAGTAGATTAAATTCAAAAGAATTAATTAATGATTGAATAAGATCATTATATTGAGAAAACATATCAATATTGATTTTAACTTTATTATGGAACTTATCTAATATATCCAATAATTTCAAAGCTTTAGCCAATTCTGAAAATTCTTTGGCTTCTTTTTTAAAAATTTTAATAAATTCATCAATAGGAATTAAATCGAAATTCTTTGAAATAAATAAGTAATCTTCATTTTGAAATTGGCTTAAAAGATTCTTTTTGAATTTTCCAAGAATTAAAGAAAATCTATCTTTAATCACAATATCTTTTTCACCAATGGAAATTCTTAAATTTATTACTTGAATTGTTAATTCACTTCTGCTTTTTTAGACTTCTTCAAAATGATCTTTAAATTTTCTGTATTCTTTTTCTTTTCTTTTTTTTCTTTCTCTTATTAAATCGATTGGATCTTTTTCATCATTTTTTTGAACCATTAAGTCGTCTTTTAATCTTTTTTCAAACTTAGATTTAAATTTTTCAATTTTTTCAGAGATCTCATCACTAATTTTTATTGTTTTCATTTCCTTTTCATTTTCTAAAACTATATCAGATAATTTTTCTCTTCTTTTTTTACGTCTTAATCTTTTGAATTCGGTGTCGGATAGTTTAAAGTAATCTTCATAGCTTTCTTTTTGTTCTTTTTGTTTCTTTTTTAATTTTTCTAATTCTTCTTTTTCTTTTGCTATTTTTATAATTTCTTCCTTTACTTTTAATTCTTCTTTAGTTAATTGGGTTTTAATATCTCTCAAGAATTCCTTAAAAGTTATATTAGGATTTTCCAAAAACAATTTTTCAAATTCTTTTACTAATAATAAATCAGTATCACTAGGAATTTTACTTAATTCTACTTTAAGTTTATTTTGAATTAAATAACTATAAAATGAATTAACTTTATTTATTAAGTCCAAAAACACCGAATTTTCTTTCAAAGAATCTATTAATTCTAACCATTGTTTTAATTCTATCGAATGGATGAAAGAAGTTTTATCAATAATTCTACTAACCTGTTTATTTTCTATAAGAAATAATCCAATCTTTTTGGTGCTCTCTTCATTTAATTCTAACTTCATTAAATTTCCTTTAAAAACTTCTTTATATTTCTTAATTAGATTATCTTGAAAATCCAGAAATCTTATAATGTTATCATTTGAAATCTTAATTAATTGGATATTTAAATGTGTAAACAAATTCGTGATTTCTTCTACTTGCTCAAGAAATTCTTTGTTAAAATATTGTTTAAATAAAGATTGTTTTTTTTGTATAACTCTTTTTGAAAGTTCATTTAAGTGATTAATCTCGCTTTGAAGGTCATCTATAGGAGAAGTTAATTCCTTAATTTTTTCAAGGTCAAATACTTGGTTTTCTATCATGTTACTAAAAAAAATATCATTAAAATTCTAAATTTCTCGTGGACTTGGTAAATCGTTTCTTTTTTCCCCAAATTTTTCTGATCTATTAAAAAATTTCTTCGAATTACTTAAAATATCCTGTCTTTCAACGTGAATTGCAGTACCTCCTACTAATTTTAAAGAATCATAAAATAGCTCATAAGTTAAAAGCTCTGTATTAATAGACTTCAAAATTGCCACTCTCGTACCTCTTTCAATATCAGA
>JBHLNY010000158.1:0-7615 GCA_048941065.1 Promethearchaeota archaeon | reverse complement strand
CCAAAAACTTTCCCCTGACATTCCAAAATATTTATCATAATAATAGTCCATTATGATTTCTGTATCAATTAGGTATACAATTCCTACAATAATAAGTATAATTCCTAATGACAACCATATTTTTTGAAATCGATGAATATCCCCCTCTTTCCTAGCTTTAAGAGCTGATATAAGGATTACTAAAGCAACAATTAAGAAAATTACAAAGTGTACAAAAAAATCAAGAAACAAGAAGGGTGTGAATTCTTTAGGTTCCAATTCAAAGAACCAATTAGTAAATGTGCCATAAGGACCAGCATCTAGATATCTTAATCCCCATAACCAATAATATTCGCCTATCCCTAATGCTTCTAGGTATGCTACAGGAGTAAGAAGTCCAACAATAGTTAAGATACCCCCCACTAATGGAAATACCCAAATATAATCTTTAATATTTGCCATTTTATACTATTCACTTTTTTTAGAATTCGGGTTTAAATTATTTAAAGATTTCTAGCCAAGATATATTCTTTTTAGTTGTATATAAAACTTACATTTTAGATAAGCAGAGAAATAAAAAAATGAAAAAGGATTTTGTTAAAATAGTTTTAATTTAAGCAATACTGTTTTATTTACTAATCCGTAATTTCATATCCACAGCTACCACAAAATTTACTTTCTTTATACATGATTTTCGCACCGCATTCAGGACAAAAGCGGAATTCCTTAGGTTCTTCTACGGGAGTTATGGGAGGAGGAGTCTGAGCTACAGGAGCGGGTTTTTCTATTGCGGGAGTTGCTGCTGGTTTAACAATACCTACTTGTTTACCAACAGTTTTACCTATAATTGCTCCTAAAATTGTTAATCCGCCCCCTATGAATGGGGCTATAACAGCAAAACCAGGATTTAAAATAGTGTCATTCCAAAAACTAATCCACTCGGGGGTATAACCATAAGTTTCAAGCTCCCTATACCAATAAATTGCATACCCGATCTCTACACCTGCTATAAAATAAATTGCTCCTCCAATGAGAAGGATACCTAATGCAATCCATGAGCCAGGAGTCTCTTTTCCTCTATGAGTAAGGGAAGATACAAACAATATAATTACACAAATGGCTAAGAATACTGTACTAATAATTCCAGGAATAAAATATCCTGGTATATCGAAAAAATCAGTTTCAGGACCATATGTTCCACCAGAATATACCATAAAACCAGTCATCCAAATAAATGTTGAAGACATCCCTACATTTTCATATACAGCAGGAGTGAAAAGACCAATTGCAACCAAAATCGAACCGATAAATGGGCATAACCAAATATAATCTCTAATCTCTGCCATTAAATCCACCTTTTTTCTCTTATACTTTTAATCTAGATTTCTTTAAATTTTAATTTTTAATAGATGATAAAATATTGTTGTATTTAATTTTATTTATTCTTTTTTAGATCTCATTTTATAATTTGAATTATTTAGTCAGTCTATATCCACAAATACTACAAAATCTACTATCTTCATACTTAACTTCCGTACCACATTCGGGGCAAAAGCGATAACCTTTAGGTTCTTCTACATGAGGAATGGGAGGTGGAGTTTCAGTTATAGGAGCTGGTTTTACTACGGTAGGAATAGTTTGAGGTTTAATAATACCTTCTCGTCTACCAATAGTTTTACCTAAAATTGCTCCTAAAAGAGTTAATCCGCCCCCAATGAATGGAGCAATAACTGCAAAACCAGGATTTAAAATAGTGTCATTCCAAAAACTAATCCACTCGGTATTACCAGTCTCGTTAAAAAAATAAATTGCATAACCTACCTCTACACCTACTATAAAATAAATTGCCCCTCCAATGAGAAGGATACCTAATGCAATCCATGAACCAGGAGTCTCTGTTCCTCTATGAGTAAGGGATGATTCAAATAATATGATTGCACATGCTATTAAAAATATTGTACTGATAACTCCTGGAATGACATATCCGGGTACGTCAAAAATAAAAGAATCAGGCCCATTTATTCCCCCAGTACGTAATGTAAAACCAAACATCCAAATAAAAGTTGATAAAGGCCCTTCAGTCTCATATGCAGCAGGCGTGAAAAGACCAATTGCAACCAAGATGGCACCGATAAATGGGAATAGCCAAATATAATCTCTAATCTCTGCTATTAAATCCACCTTTTTTATCTCGAGCGTTTAATATAAATTTTTTTGAATTTTAATTTTTGATAGATGATATAACACTATTGTATTTATTTTTATATGCTCTTTTTAAAATTTCATTTAATTTGACTTAATTAAAAGTAGGAATTCAAATTGGAATGTAAAGATTAGCAAAATATATTTGATGAGATTAGACGATTTAAAAGGTGGGGTGATAATAGAATTGGTTTTTTAGGAAAAACGAATTTTTTCCAGTTAGGTGTATTTTATGTACTTACTCTGTGGATAATGTTATTATTAACCTTTTCAGTACATTGTATACTCGAGGTCTATATATCACCCCTTTTTTTAGGAAGGATATTTTTTCTGCAGTGAAATATTAAGACAAAACTGTATATAAAAGTTATCCTCAATCTGCTATCAAGTCCAATTTGATTATAATCTATTGTTCTATTAGTTAAAAGAATTAAAGTTTCTACTGTCATTCTTCCAAAACACCTTTTTGATTACCTAAAATCGATGGCTGATATATTTTTTTTTAGGTTCTGTTGCGGGAAACCTTAAACTCTAGGTGCAATGTAATACTCTTCCCATTTTTTCGTCAAACAACATGTTATTTGCAAATTTGATTTAATATAGAATTATGAAATAATAACCCAAATTTCTAGAAGATTTCTTGAGATTAAAGAAAATTTGTAAAATTCATTGTAAAAAGCTTTATTAATTTATAAGAGAAATAAATTTATCAAAATATTTTAAATAAAAATGTAAAAGAAGATTAAGTATGTCGAAAACAAAAAAACTTGTTGCTATGGCTTTTGACACTGGAGGTACTATGTCAGATACATTTACAATAGATGAAGAAGGAGTTTTTATAGTAGGAAAAGCACAAACAACACCAGAAAATGAATCTGAGGGAATTTTAAACTCCATTGAAGATGCTTTGGAACAATGGAATACAAAGTTAGAAGAATCAGGTCATTCGATTGAAGCATTAGTTTATTCAGGTACTGCTATGGTAAATAGGCTTTTAGAACGACAAGGAAATAGTAATATTGGTGTAATAATTAATGCTGGTTTTGAAGATTTGCATAGAATTGGTCGAGCTTTACAGTGTTGGATTTGGCTTGATTATGGTGGGAGACTCCATGCAAGAGAGCATGAACATCCTCAACCCCTTATACCTAGGAGACAAATAAAGGGGGTTCGTGGAAGAATTAATTTTTGGGGGGAAGAAATCGTTCCATTTTATAAGCAAGACGCCAGAAAAGCGGTTGAAGAATTGCTAGATATGAATGTTGATAGTATTTGTATATGCCTTCTATGTTCATATATGAATAATAGCCATGAATTACAGGTAAAAAGAGTAGCAGGAGAAGTAATGAAAGAAAGAGGTAAAGAGATCCCTATAATCTTATCAAGTGAACACAATCCTGTTAGAGGAGAAACACCACGATTAAATGCTCTTATTATAGAGCAATATGCAGCAGAACCTTCAAGAAAGCAATTAATAAAAATATCTGAAAGATTGAAAGAAAAAGGTGTTCCCGCTCCTTTAAGAATTCTAACTACTTATGGTGGAACGATGTCTCCATATCATAAAACGCTTATACCAACTATGGTGTCAGGACCGATCGGTGGTTTAATAGGTACAAAATTTGTTGCTGAAAGATATGGGATAAAAAATCTCGTTTCATCTGATGTAGGTGGAACTTCCTTCGATGTAGGTCTGGTTATGGAAAGATACTTACCAACCAAATGGGAAAGCTCTCTTGGTAGATTTATACTTAATATTCCAATGCTAGCTTTAGATTCTATAGGTGCTGGAACTGGAATGTATGTTAGATATAATGAAATTTCTAGTAGATTAGAGTTTGGTCCTGAAAGTGCTGGTTATAAAATAGGAGTTTGTTACGAACAATCTGGTGTTGAAACAGTTACTATGACAGATTGCAGTTTAATATTAGGTTATCTTAACCCAGATTACTTTCTTGGAGGAAAAGTTCCACTAAACAAAGATCGAGCACTTAAATATATTGAACAACAAATTGCTGAACCTTTAAACGCAGATCCTTACAGTACAGCTCGAGGTGCTTTAGATTTAATTGAAATAAATATGAAGAATCATCTCAATGGAATGATTCAGGGTTTAGGTTTTAGACCTGAGAATTATACTTTGATTTCATTTGGAGGAGGTGGACCATTACATGTGGCAGGATATTCAAGAGATTTAAAATTTCAGAACATATTAATACCAGAATGGGCACCTGCTTTTTCTGCTTTTGGTTGTGCATGTGCAGATCACTCCTATAGACATGAAAAAACAGTAGATTTAGTTATTCCCCCAGATGGCGGTATGATTGCATTTGTGTCATCAATCCTCAGCTCCACTTGGAATGAATTAAAAAATAATATCATAAAAGAATTTGTAGCTGAAGGGAGAGATCCTAATGATATGATATTTAAACCTTCTCTACGATTACAATATTTTGGTATGCTTGATGATTTAGAGGTTCAATCTCCTGCAGAAGAATTAACTATAGACTTTTCAACTAAATTACAAAGATATGATTCAAAAGAATTAGGAGAAATTACTAGGAGATATGATGAGCTCTTTGAAGAAATATTCCGTAGAGGCACTAAAAGTCCTGAACTAGGATATCATATAACTAAAGCAATAGGCACTGGCATTGTACCAGTTCCAAAACCTAAATTGCCAGAACATAAAATTACTCAAGAAAAACCTGATAAAGAAGCTTCAAAAGGTTATAGAGATATTTTTTGGGGAAAAGGTTGGCATGAGGCATCATTATGGGAAATGAACTTATTAAAAGCGGGAAATATTATAAAGGGTGCGGCAGTTATTGAAGCTCCTGCGACAACTCTTTTAGTCCCTCCAGGTTATCAAGTAAAACTCGATAAACATAGGATATTTCATATGGAGGTGTAAAAAATGTCTAAAAAATCTTTAGGTTGGGATGGAAAAACTTTAAAAGAAATGATAATAACAAGTGAAAAGCTTTTACAGGAAAAGAAAAGTTATTATGGATTAGAAAGGCTTAGCTTAAAAGAACAAGATCCTTTTAGATATGAAAAAGCATTTTCTAGCTTAAGAGGTGCATTAGTTTCTGCCAGAGAAACAGCTTTACATGTTGCAGCATCTCCAATCGTAAAAGAAATTGGTGAATTATGTTTTGCACTCTACACACCAGAAGGTGACTCGATAGTTGTATCCACTGGAATATTAGTTCATGTACATACGATGAGTGAAGCGATAAAATTCATGATAAAAGAAGATTATGAACAAGATCCAGGAATTAATCCCGGTGATATATTCCTAAATAACGATCCCGATTGTGGAAATGTCCATACTACAGACGTTCAAACTATTATACCGATTTATTGGGCTGAGGAATTAATAGGATGGGCTGGAGGAGTAACACATCAAATTGATACCGGTGGAATTACTCCAGGACATGACTTAGTACCTGCTATACAACGATTTGATGATGGTGTCTATTATACATGCAGGAAAATAGGTTCTAATGATAAAATTTGGAAAGATCATTTGATTAGTGCTCGGAGATCAGTTCGAACGCCAATGTATTGGGAACTAGATGAAAAATGTAGACTTGCAGGAGACTTGATGATTAGAGATGCAGTTTTACAATTTATAGAACAGGAAGGAATTGATTATTATAAACGCTTTATTCGTGAAGCTATTGAAGAAGGAAGAAGAGTTCTTATTGAACGCGTTAAGGAACGTCTAATTCCGGGAAGATATAGAGCAGCTTCATTTTTTGATATTCCCTCGAAAAATGAAGCATGGCAACCTCGAGCCAAAATTGATATGCTTAGTAATGAACCAATAGAAATAATTGTAAAAGAAAATGGATCAATATCATTAACATTTGATGGAGCAAGTAGTTGTGGACCAAATTGTATGAATTGTGGGAAAGGAGCAATGGAAGGAGGTCAATGGGTTTTATTAACTCAAATTCTAATTTATGGCGATAAGGTTAATGATGGAGCATATTATGGTGTTGAAAAAGATTATCCACTAGGAACATGGTGTAATCCCGGTGACCTCTACTTATCCTATCAAGCGCCATGGGGAAATTTAATTCCAGCATATACAGGTATGATGAAATGTTTATCATACGGATTATTCTCTCGTGGTTATAGAGAAGAAGTAGTTCCTGGATACGGATTTACAGGAGACGCAATTCAAGGTGGAGGTATATATACATCCGGACCTTTGGAAGGTCAACGTTGGTCACTTTCAACCTTCGAAATTAGCGGGCAAGGTCTAGGAGGAAGTGCAGTCAGAGATGGATTAAATTGGGGGTATGCTATGTGGAATCCAGAAGCAGATTTAGGCGATGTAGAAACATGGGAACTTTTTCAAGGCGGAGTACCATATTTGGCAAGAAAAGTTAAACCTAATACACCAGGTCATGGGAAATATAGGGGAGGGGCGAATTATGCCGGTATAGCCTTAGTTATGTTTTCAAGGGAAGTGGATTTTTTTGGAGCAAGAGAAGGGATGGTTTTCCATGGCTCTGGTGGTATGCATGGAGGTTATCCTCATGCAACTGGATATCGGCTTCATGCTAAAAATACAAATTTAGAAGAGATTTTTAAGAATAGAGAAGATTATCCTTTGGGAGATCCTGATCCTAGTAATGGTGAATTTGAAAGATTGATAAAAGGGGATATCATAAGAAAACCTTATTGTAATATTTATCCAATTACCTTCAAGGATTATGATCTTATTCATTATAGTGAAAGTGGGGGTCCCGGTTATGGAGACCCATTAGAGAGAAAAATTGAAAGTATAAAGCAAGACCTTGATGATTGCTTGTATACTAAAGATATTGTGTTCAACGTTTATGGTGTTGTAGCAGAATTTGATCAAAAAAAGGATGAATGGATAATAGATGAAAAAGCAACAGAAAAACGCCAAGATGAGATTAAAAAGGAGAGAATAGAAAAATCTTTGCCTTTTGAAGAATTTTGGGAGAGGGAAAGAAAAAAAATAACTGAAGATACATTAAGCGAGGTTGTAAAAACAACCTATTCTCAAAGTTTAAGGTTATCTAAGAATTGGGCAAAAGAATTTAGAAATTTTTGGAAATTTCCTGACAATTTTCAAATAGAGGTGAAATAAATGCCAAAATATGATAAAAAAACCTTAGGAAGATTAATTGATGGAGATTTATCATGGGATGAGCTAAAGCCAATAATAGCAGGAAGAAAAGATTCTAATCGATTTGATATAGTCCTAGAGATTCTACAAGAGCGTGTTCCATGGGATGAGAAGATATTATTACCCTTACATGAACACCTTTATATTGTGTCTAAAGAAGGTCAAAGAATTGTGAAATGTGATTGCGGACATGAATTTGGAGATTATCTGGAGAATTGGAAGATAAAATGTCAGGTTAGAGTAAGGGACACTATTGAAGAA
>JBHLNY010000157.1:0-7708 GCA_048941065.1 Promethearchaeota archaeon | reverse complement strand
GTAATCGTGCTTACTAATATAGAAAAAGCTAAGAACACTAAAACAAAACCTTTATAGTCTATGTCAATTGCATTTCTTTTAATACCAATTAGTTCTCGTACTGGAGCTCCTGGAGCAAAAAATAGGAAAAACATGAGATATGCATAAAAAGCGATTGAAAAAACCACCACACTGATCCTGACGATATTTTTCTTCTTTGGATGTAAAGCGGGCATATAAATTTGGAGCCAAGAAAGTAGAGCAAAAGGAACACAAATTATACCAATTAGAACATAAAATGGATATATAATTAATTCACGTGTAAATAACCAATAAATATATCCCAAGCCACTAGGGTACCAAGGTGACATTGTAAATATTATTGTAAAAAAGAAATAGTAAAGTATTTTTTGTTTTTCCTTTATAGCTTTATAAAGTACAATTGCACCATAAAGCCAAGCAATAGCCACCGCTAAAAAACCAAGAATCCCAGAAAGTTGCTCAAAATCGTTTAATTCAACAAATATCATAAAAATCACAGTAAATATCTAATATTATTTTTAAAAAATTCATAAAAGTTCCTATTAATAAATATTGTTAATACGTTGATTATATCTTGTTTAGATATTTTTCTAAATAATTTTGATAAAAAATAAAAGAGACCATCAAGTAATTAAAATATAAAAAAAGAGGATTTATGCATTTTTTTAATTTTACACGCAAAAAGAATTATTCCGTATTCACGATACAATTGATTTTTTATTGACTAATTCTAAAAAAGAATTTTTAACAAAATTTTTCATTAGGATTATTATTATTAACTAAGAATATTTTACTTTCTTGTCAAGAGTTTTATCCAATATTAATAGATTCAGATCACTAAAATAAATAACAAATAAACATTTATAACTATAGTTTATACTATGAAGGAAAAATATGATATTATTGTTGTTGGTTCTGGATTTAGTGGTCCGATTGCTGCTAAAAAGTGCGCAGATGCAGGTCTAAAAACGCTGATGTTAGAAAGATCGCAGAATGTTGGAGATAAAGTTATTTCTGGATTAACTATACCTTTTTACGGTTTTCTATTTGGGCCAGAATTCATTAGGGATGGTAACCCTCCTTTCGAAAGACCAGCAGATGGGATAATTAATTATATTATTAAAGATATAGAAAAAGGAAAGATTGATATAGACGACTCTTTAAAGGTCCCAAAACCTTTTTCACCAATAATTGCATTTGGTTATAATACATATTGCAAGCCATTTTGTGAATGGGAAGTTAAGAAAGCTATTGAAGCTGGAGCAGAATTAAGAACATCAACCACTGTAGTAGATGTGATAAAAGAAGATGGATATATAAGAGGCATCATAACAGATAAGGGAGAAGAAATTAGGTCAAAGATTGTTATTGATGCAGAAGGTTCTCAAGGTTTATTAGCAATTAAAGCGGGTGTGAGAGAGAAATATCCTCCTGAAGCAATTTCTTTAGCTGATACCTACGATTATGAAATGTCAAAAGAGGATATTGATAAGATATTCGGATATTCAGTAAAAATGTGCTGGGGATGGGATGAGCAAAAAATAGCTCCTCCACTTGGGTATGGAAACGGATTAATGGTTTGGCCATATAGAGAAAGTCTACACTTTATGCAAGATCAATGTTTAAGAACAGAACAAAAATCAGTTCCTAATCTTAAAAAATTATTCGAAGAATATCATGTTAATATCACCTCAACCTTACCATGGTGGAAAAATAAGGTAGCTCCTAGAGCTAAATTAAGAGCAAGAATGTGGGAAGGATTTGAAATTTATGTTGGACTTAATAAAAAATTACGAAATATGTATAATCATACAAATGGTATGGTTCTAATTGGAGATGCTGCTGGTCTGGAAAGTACAGAACTATGTGATGGCGTACCAGCCGCGTGGTTTTCTGCAGAAATAGCAGCTGATATAGCTATTGATGCAATAAAAGTAAATGATTTTTCTAAATCATTTTTAAAAAAGTATGATGAGCGAATAAAAGCTCATTCTATAATCCAATGGTCCATTTCAGGCACTAATAGGTATAATCTACGATTAGCACAAGAGCAGCATAGTAGGAGGAAACTGAAGAAGTTTATATATAATGGATGGGGTTTAGGCTCACTTACTCATTTCACTACTCCATTAATTAAAATGGTAATTTTGTACCTAAGAAAAGACCCAAAAATAATTTCAAAATGGATAAAAATGTATTTTAGATATTTCCAAAACTGGTTGCATGAACAGTATGATTTCTCAAGAAACAAAGAGCTAAGTTTTCAATTGCCAACTAAATTAACGCCTAAGGAATTATTTTTCTTGTCTATACTGAATTGGATAAATTCCTTTGTAAAATTTTCCAGTCAGTTTCTTAAATGGTTTGTTCACTCGTTTTCTAATGCTGCTAATAAGTTTATGAAAATTATATTACCATTTATTAAACCTTTTTATTTAGGTTTGTTAAAATTATTAAATCCCATAACTGAGAATTTAAATAAAAAATTGATCAATTTCGTTGATCATGCAAATCCAATAATTTTCCAAGAACCAATAAAGAGAAGAGGGAGTTGAAATGGTTAAAAACTTTAAAGAATTTCCAGGAATTAAGTGGATCGAGGGTACAGGTGAATTTATTAAGATTGACGAAGAGAACTGCACTGGATGTGCGAATTGTGTAAAAGTATGTTTAGCGGACTGCTTTGAGATCATTAAGAATAAAGCAACTATTAAAAATCTTGATAAATGTATGGAATGCGCTGCATGTTGGTATGTTTGTACAGAAGGAGCTTTAATATTTAATTGGCCAAAAGGTGGAACAGGATATAAAAGTGATTGGGGTTAAAATATAGTTTTTGAATTCTAATATTAATCACTAAATATTATCAAAATATTTAACAAAAAAAATTATAAAGATATGATTTATATTAGATTCAAAACAAATTTTGAAACAATTCAACTTTTGAAGGTGAATTATTATTAGTCGAAGGTATTATGCTAAGGGAAAAAAGACTCGTGCAAAAGGTGAGGCTTTTACTCAAGATCAAGTAGGAGAAGAAAAAGAGCGTTATTTAATAAGTATAGAATTGATGAGCTTAAAAACTTTGAAAGATTATGATATTTTAGGATGGCGAGGAGAATTCTACTTTAAGATGGATGGGCCAAAAGTTTTTAAAGCTAGATTTCCGAATAAAGGAACGATTAAATTGCAGAAAAATCAAGAGTTTGTTTCGAGAGCAGATATGTCTCTTTGGAGTCAATTCAAAACAGTTCGAGTGGAAGAACCAGCAGTGGAAACCATAAAAGTTATTCTAAGAGAAAAAGATCACATGAAAAAGGACCAAGTTATTGCTGAACAAGAATTTCAAATAAAGTTACCATCAAAAACCCAATATGTTATTTTGCAAGACGAAAAAGAAAGAACTAAAGCCAAACTACGAATTCAAGCGACTAGAACCAGGTATTAAATTAAAATTTTTTTTTTAACTCCTTTTATTTTTCAAAATATCCCTATAACGAAAATTTTTCATATTTTGAGATACAAGGATAATTGTCAGCAACCCAAAATTCCTTTTTCGTTGGAAAAACAATTATTGATCCTAAGGTTCCTGCTGAAGTACCATGGGTACAAACTGTAAAATCATCAGGAATCCTATTATCATGATCACTTAAAATGGTTTTAATAGTATCCATAGTAATTTGATCCTTATTTTTAGTTAATAACTCTATTTCTCTATTATAACGTCTTATAGGAGATTCTATTGGAGAGATATCCATATCATCCATTTTAAAGCGTACATAATCAGGTAAATTGGCGTCTTTAAGTTCTTTAGTCTGATAATGGTTAGTATGAGCTAAAATACCACCCTCAGGTCGACGAACGGCATGTCGAGTGCTCGTAGTTTCAATAACACATGTATCTCCGGAAACATCCATAAGTCCATAGTGGCATCCGTTTGCACGACCAGAAAATTTGGTGATAAAATCAATAGCTTCTTGTGTTGTTGCACAAGTTTCTAACATTTCTTGTACAATGAAAGTACCTGGAACACCTTTCAACCTAAAATCAAGTGGTTCTTTTTTCCATGAGCGCCCATAATTATAACCAATTGTTAAGCCTTTCTCATTCATCCCCATATGACAACCTGTTAGTGGATATTGGGTGAAATTTATATTTTTGTATCCATTATTAGGTGTTTCTTCACGAACTACTTGGAAAGGTTGAAGTACATTAGGGAAATCATAATTCCGCCCAAATATCATTTCATTTTCGGCAGTAGCTTCAGGAAGTGCGAAAATCATTGAACAAGCTTGAACTGGAGGATTTTTATAGAGAGATTTTGGATCCCCTGACATAACTTCCATAAAGTGAGCTCCATAAATAATACTACTTTTTATACCAGCTGCTTTACCTATTGCTATCATTTTTTCGAGTTGATTTGGAAGAAATTGTTGTAATGACTTCTTTATATTCTTTTTACCCATAATTCCTAAAGCAAGTTTAATTATTGAGAGTGGTATTAATTTAGAGGTCACTTCTGAAAACATTTTTGAGTGAAATACAACATTAAAAGTATTATATATTTTATCCTTCAGTTGTTCTCCTTGTTGAAATCCTCTTTCAGCGGGATTTCCCTCTATTTTAATAAAATCAACCATTAATATCCTCCATTCTTATTTATTATATTCCTTATTTGGATTAGAAATAAAAAAAAAGAAAACCCCTCTATTTGTTATAGCTTTCTCTCTTGTATTCTTAATAAAATAATTGCTAGTATCACTATTGATAGTGCTACAGTTATTTGAATAATCCCTATACCGGGAATATCAGCGGCAAGATGTTCACCTAAAGCTAAGGTAATCACTAAAGTAGCTAACTCAAATAAAGCAAGGTAATTTAATATCGCTAAAAATTTATTTTCTATCGCTGAAGATTTTGTATTAAGTGTATTTCTCTGTCTATTTAGAGTCTTTCTAATCCTTACGATGACATCATCAGTAGCTTTTGAGAATGTAAATCCGTCTAATTTTTCTATTTGTTCGTTAAACATACTCGTTTTAAATGTACTAGTAAATAATAACCTAGTAATTTTTGAAATAATTACATCTTTGTTTAATTCAAGGATAATTCTATTTAATTCAGTCTCTAACTGCTCAAGGTTTTCGATCTTTACCCTTAAAGTTAAATTTTCTTCCATTGCCCTTGTTTCTGAAATTATAAGATCAAATTTTTCTGCTACAGTAAGAATATTTTCCATATGCATGAGGATTAAGAATCTTTGTACATTACCAACTTCTGGAGCAAATATCGTATCAATTAACAAATTCTTCATAGAATTAGGATCCAAAAGACCAGAACCAGGCATTACTACATTGCCAGCATGAGTTATCATTACAAATTCATCCTTATAAGGCGATAAATTCTTTAAATTAATTTGGTCCCTGTAAGCTATTGGATCTAATTCGCGATATTTATCTGTTCTTAAAGTAAGACTTATGGAATATCTAGCATTTTTACCAATCTCTTTACCAGTAAATCTATAATCAGCTCTATTAAAATCTGGTCGAGCATCCCAAATAATCCATGTATGGTGCCAAGGTTCTAAAACTGATTCCAATTTTGGTTTTTCAGGGAAATTTCCTTGATTTAATAATTCTATAACATTATCTTTGATTTCAATAAATCTTTCTGTTATTGGACGTCCTGTACTTTGAAGAATCATATTTTCTGGTTGAGAAATCTCAATAAATTCCTCGATTTTATGAAAATTTTCAAAAATGAGCTCACAATGAATTACTAGAACTGAACCATAATGTATATGCCCTTCTAATCTTATTTTTCCTTCTATATGTGGAAAAGTAGCGCAAGAAAATCGATCTGATTTACCTATTTTGAAGCATACAGGCGCAAAATTATGGGATTGGCTAGAAATCCATTTTAATGGTTGATCAACTTTTGTTCCATCTGGTTTTTCTATTTTAAATCGATAATCTTCATATATTTTTAAAGATCCTTCTTTCTCTAAGTATTTTCGTACTTCTGGAAGCTCAAAGTAAAGTCCAAGTTCATAAAACTTCCAAAATACAAGTGTTACTTTAAAAGTGTATTCTTCTTCTAATGGTGAAAATGTCACATATTTCCCCTAAAAAGTTATATTATATACTATGTTTCTTAAAAATTTAAAATAATCTTATTTTATTTAAACTATAATTATTACATTTTGATTAAAAGAAAATATAAAATTTTTCCTTTTTTTTTTCAAAACTTATAATGGAAATAGAGGTAATATTCAGAAATGACACAGAAATTTAATATCACTATTGGAATAGCTAGGTTAGAGGATGCTCCTGATGTTTATAATGCTCTTAAGCAAAATTTAATTGAGATAAGTGATTTCGATAAAATCCCTAATAAACAAAGAAAGTATTTAGAAAATCATGGATTTTTAAGAAAGGAAGTGGATGTAAAGTATTATGAACAGCTTATAGAGGATTCTAATACAGATATCTATATAGCAAAAAATGACAAAGGGCAGATTATAGCATTTGCTAGTATTCATAAAAATAAATCCAATATCTATAATTTTCGCACTAATTTAGATAATTTATATACAGATGATGAAAAAGTAAAAGAATTACTGACTCTTGAAGAAACTAAATTTGCCTACTTAGATCAAATCAGTGTGATCCCAGAATTTAAACGAAAGGGGGTTGGAACTGCCATTTTTAAAAAAATTATTGCTAA
The DNA here is from genome assembly GCA_048941065.1 of Promethearchaeota archaeon. Classification (GTDB taxonomy): domain Archaea; phylum Asgardarchaeota; class Lokiarchaeia; order Sigyniarchaeales; family SOKP01; genus Loki-b32. The sequence goes on along the minus strand of JBHLNY010000157.1, from coordinate 961 downwards.
TTTAGATGTCCCTATTATAGCCTTTATAGTAGAAGCACCTCTCGCAAATAAAGCGTCAGGTCTATGGCATGAATATAACGAATTTGAAATAGGAGCTACATGTGATGGAGTTTATAAAGGTAAAAAATTTCAATGGTCGATCTACATTCATTGGAATAATTAAATAAAAAATTAGAAATAAAAATTTATTTTAAAAATCATTATTTTCTTCAATTTCAGGTGTCTCCTTAAGAGATTCGATGATATTTATTATGTCTTCAGCAAGTTCATAGCGTTCTGCTCGATATTTCTCTCGATTTAATCTCTTTTCAACCTTTAAAGGTGTTCCTACCTTTACTTTTATAGCATCTCCAGTAAACATGTTTAAAATCTTTGCCTTATGTGTATAAATTGCAATTGGAATAATTGGAGCTTCTCCAACAACTGCAAATTTAATTATTGCTGCCATAGATTTTATTTGGACTTCACGATCATTTTTAGCTTCAGGAGTCATTCCAACAAGATCTCCTTTCTCATTTAAAATTTCAAAAACCTTATCAATAGGTTCAGTATCTTCCTTACTTTCTGTACCACGAATCATTCCTAAAGATTTTAGAACAGGACCGGCAATTTGGTGTTTCATTAATTTAGGATCAAGCATGAAATGTATTTTTCGTCCAGTAACTTGGCTTATTATTAACATATCACGGATAATATTGGGTGTGACTGTCGTTAAGATTGCTTTTCCTCTAAGTGGAATATTATCCTGTCCTTCGATTGTTAGATTCATAAAAGCTTTAAAAAATAATCCACTTAGTCCTTTTACAGCACCATAAAGCATATCAGTTGCTATAACTTTTGGATTAAGCTTATCTGGTTCTTCTGGAGCTTCTGAAATTGTATTTTCACTCATTTTTTTTCCCTCTTATTATAATTTATCTATAAAATCATTAACTTCTTCCATTCTTTTTTCATAATATTC
>JBHLNY010000156.1:0-7753 GCA_048941065.1 Promethearchaeota archaeon | reverse complement strand
AGGTTATAAATAAAAATGATATTTATTTCATACTGGGAGTTAAATCCTGATTTTGATCCGGGAGAAATGGCTGAGATTGCACAAGAGCTTATTAGTAAGAAACTTTATCCGGCTGAAGGAGTTAAACAACTAGCATATTATATTAGTACCACGGATTATTGGGGTATTGAGATAGATGAAGCCGAGAATGAAGAAGCTATGGTAAGGAGTGCTAATATGTGGAGAATCGCTAAACCTGGTTTTATTAAATTTATTAAAACCACTCCTGCTATTGAAGTTGCTAAGGTACTCCCAATTGTGTTAAAATTGAAAAAACAAATAAAAGGTTAATATTAAAAGGATTTTTTTTCTTTTTCAAAGCTCGAGAGTAAATTATATATAAACCAAAAAACTTAATTTTTTTTTCTTATAACTTAAGATTATAAGACGATATTTAACGTTCCCTAGAATTTACTATTAAATTCCCAAAATTTACCTCTCTGCTTAATTTTTGAGATTGCTAAGGATGAAGCAAAGAAGTGTAAAGATGAATATAACTTGCCAATAGGATTAGATTTTTTTATATAAAGTCGTCTTAATCTGTATGAAATTTCCTGAAAGGTAAATTCAGCGTCTGATTTCAATGTAAATTGGGTGAAAAGAAAATTAAATAGTGTTTATATTACACTGATATTTTTTTCCGTGTAAATCAATAAAATGATTTCTATACCCTATAAATATAGAGGAAATTAATATTTTTGTTAATTATAAAAAAGATTAATTATTAATTATAAAAAAGAATTCTCTTTTTTGAATGGTTTTGGAGTCATACTTCAAGATATATTTATTCTTGTTATATATCTTTTGTTAATTAATAGTATAAATATTACACCTATCATTCCAAAAATTATTATAGTGACCTCAAATCCAGCGATATTAGGTTGTGAAGATTTTTGTAAGGAAACAGTAATTTCTAGAGTAGGGTGTCTTTCTTCATCTGAATCTTCTTTACTATAAAAACTTAAACCATTAATCGTTGTTATAAGATAGAATCCAAAATTAGGTATAATTTCAGAAGTCCAATTTGATACGATAGTAGTAACATTGATATAACTAAACCCTCCCTTAACAGGGAAATATTGACTACACATGATACTCATATTAACATCTGGGACATTATTCCATGTTATAGTATTCTCATTCCATGATTGGTTTACAGGAAAAACTTGGACTGTTGTGGCAGTCGACTCACATATATAAATCCTTAACATTGCGCTTATATAATTTTTTTCCATAATAGAGTTTAAATCAAAAAATAAGAATCCATCTTCTCTAGGATTATGCCAAAGTCTAACTGTTATATTTGCGCCATAATTTATATCTGGGTTATATACCGTAACCTTTGCATCTTTTGTTGACTTAATTTCTTCTATTTGTGTAGAAGCTTTTACTTGAGCTAGACCAGTTACCAAATTTAATGATAATATAAACAATACAACCAGTAGAAATCTTAATTTTTGCTTATTCATTATCTCTCCCTCTTATTTTTTATAAGTAATTATTGGTTACTTTGTTGTGTTCATCTTTGATATTTAAAGTTGACTTAGTAGTATTTTTATAGAAAAATTTTGTGAAGTAATTCATATAAATGAAACTAAAGTGTCACTTTTTTTAATTCGAGCTCTTCGTTACAATATGGGCATTTTGGCAATTAAAATCACATTTTTACTATTTTAATTATTGAATTTCTGAAATATAGTTAAAGATCCTATTTAAAGGGTACAACACTCTCATTAATAATGGAATTAAAATTCTGAGTCTAATTTCAATGATAATTCTATAGAAATTTTGAATGGAAAAAAACAAATAAATATTTAATACAATAAAAAACCAATTAGAATAGGTTTTGTCTTCTATCTTCTTTGTTTCTTTGCAGATATTTTTAATTTCCGCTTTTCTATAAGTATTAGTAAAACTATGGTTGTAAGGGTTAGAAATAGATAAAATTCACTGAAATGAATGCTAGTTGACTTGGCGGAACGTTGACCAATATAAGAAATATTAAGCAAGAGATAATTATTATATCTCCATATCATGCTTTTTAAATAGCCTTCTATATCATAATTTATTGTCAAATCAAAAGTATGAGATGCTTGGGTTCTTTTTAATGTATAACTCATGCCTGAACTGGAGGAATCTTGACCCCCAATCAATTCACTCTAAATATTCGTCTACAGGTTTGGGAATAATGCTCATTAAGTCTGGATGAATGTAATCTATGTTTTCTCCTCCATCTTCAGGATAGACATACACATAAATAGAATCTGTATAAGGTGTATTAGAGTGGAAGTCCGATCCCCAATTCCACACTTTATAGCTTATAATCCAATAATTTGAAGTGTTAATTATTTGAGTAATCTCATAACATCATTGTTCTATAAAGTACCAAATTACATGATCAAGGATGTATTTTTAACTTATTTAATAAAGAAATTACAAATTCATTAGTATATTCTCCTAATCCTAGTTGCTCTTTTAAATAGTTACTAAATAATTTTTTTAATTCTGAATATAAAGACTCATTGTCTATAATTTCGGCATCTTTTTTATTATAAATGCTATTTATACCCAATGGCTCTAACTTTTTAAAAATAAGGTCAAAGATTAAATTAATGAATATATTTTGGATAAAAGTTTCGTCCATTTCATTTAAATCGTAATATTCATAAACTGCTTTCCTTCTAAGCTTTTTTATTTCTAGTAAATCCTGCTTCAGATCTTCAGATAGGTCTAAGTTTTTAAGCTGTTCAAAAAATTTTACATTGTCGATTTTAATGTCTGAAATTTCGATATGTTTTAATATAAGCGAATAAAATCTTATTAGAAACTTGAATGAGTCAATAGTTTTTTCACTCTTCCATATCGTATACAATCTTCCCCAGTGCTCTAATTTTAAGTCTCCAAGAGTATTCAAAATACTATTTCTCAAACCCTCCATTAATCTTTCACTGTAATATAAAGTTTCTTTATAGGGTTTTTCGTATTTGTAAAAATTGTATTCGTAGATATTACCATTTTCTTTGAATTCCTTCAAATGTAGGAAAGAGCTGAAATCTGCTAACATTTCTTTTTTACCAACTTCTGCAGCAAATTTAATAATGTATTTGCATTTAGGGCAAAAAGTTACCCAAGTTCGGCGAACTATGTTATAGGGACGACCATTCTCATTTGAATTTTTAAATTTAGGAATTTTTATCCTATAAATTGGGCTCCCAAGTTCAAATTTCACCTTTTCGCGATGAAAGAATTTCGGCACAAATTTTTTACCGCACATCGGGCACTTAACTTTTTTTGGTTTAAGCCCTGCTTCTTCTAACATACTCATTTAAAATATTATGCTTAGGATGTTATATTTAGGATATGATCGGTAATTTTTAATTGCATCGCTTATTTTTTAATCTCTTGATTAACAATTCAATATATTTTTATCTTCTTTTCTTCCAAGTGAATTATATCTTCCCATTCAATTTCATCGCAAAACTTTTGAGAAAAGATAATGCTTTGACTGGATCTGCTTGAGGCATAGCATATGATACAAGTATTCCTCCTTGAAAAGGAACGAATATTACATATCCCATCCCACTATCATTAGTTCCAATCATTCCTTCCGTAGTAGTTTCAACAACCGAAAAATTTGTGCCGTTTAAAACAAATGTGCGGTCTCCTTTAATCACATTTAATATAGTGTTCGTTTGATTGGTTAGATCCCAATTATTGGTCTGAAAAACTATATTTCCAGAATTAGATACAACTGCGACTCCAGCAATTTTTATATTCGACTCTAATGCAGTAATTCCCAATTCGTCAACGATCTTTTTTATTTCATCCATATTAAGTATTCATAAAGTTCATTGTTTTTGAATATTATTTTTAGTTTTAACATCCTTGTTAGTATAATAAAACAAGAAAAATTAAATAATTATGAGATTAATACTATTTTTTAAGGGGATATATAGGATATATACCATATCTTTACTTTGTGTGCGAAGTGGGCATATATAAATAGATTTATTTAATGCTCTGGAAAGTTCATGTTACATACCAATATAAACCCACACTAAAAAATATTTTAAGACTGTTTAATTAATATATTTGAAGTTCTGAAAAAAGTGAAAAAACATGTTTAAAAAATTTTTAGATAATGTATCAAATGCTTTAGGAATCGCAAATAATAAAATCAGCGAAATAATCAAAGAAAGTAATCGTTATATTAATGCCGAAGAAAATGTTTCAAAGGAAATTAAAGAAGCTGTTGCTGCATTAAAAAGTTATGCTGAAACCGAAACTCCTTCTTTAGGACAAGCAATCAATTCATTAGCAAACACTTTTGAAATTATTGAAACAGAACGTTTAGATAAAGTTACAAAACTTCGAAATGAATACATCGGACCCTTAAATGAACTTTTGATCAACCTGAAAAAACTTCAAACAGAGCAATCAGAAGCCGAAAAAGCAGCAAAAGAACTAGAAAAAGCAGAAAAAAATCTTAGTAAGTCAAAAAGTAAACCAAAAGAAAAATTAAAACCAAATGAGTTAGAACTTGCTGAAAGTAAATTGAAAGCTGCGAAAGAAAAAGCCACTAAAGAAGAGAATGATGTAAAAATAGCAACTGAAGAATTCAATAAAATTAAATTGGAAACAATGCAAAATGTGCTTAAAAAAATTGTGGATACTGAAAAAATTTACCATGAAAAAATACTCCAATCAATCGAAAAATTAAAAGAAAAAGCAGAAATCATTAAAGTTGAGGAAGAATCAAAGATTTAGTAAATTTGTTAATAAAATTTATTTTTTTTCATTTTTTATCATTATATTTCAGCCAAATTATAATCCTTAGACCCAACTCCATAATCTAAAGCATATTTTATATATTTTATTTGTAAGGGATTATCCATATTTTTCAGTTTTATCGAAATTGGTCGTAATAATTTATAACCATAAAAATCTAAGGCAATTGGATCGGTTCCTGCAAAAAGATAATCCAAATTTTTTTCAATTCCCCCATGCCTAAATTCTTGAGCTTTTACTAAGACTTTCAAAGCATCGCAAATAATTAAATTAGATTTAATTACAGTGTTTAATTCAGCAATTCCTTTGTTAATATTTTTAAATTTGGTATGCATTTTTAACCGTTCGGCTTTTGAGAGGTATCCAAATTTATCTTTCAGAGCATTAGTAAGATTTACAGTAAAATGATCCTTTAAAATTGGTAGAGAAATAATAAAATCCTGCTGAAAAGGGATCTCTGAAACTTTTAATGTAAAATTTCGATAACTTTTTACCTTTTTAAAAGGATGTTCATAAAAATTTATGAAAGAAATACCTAATTCTTTACATTTTTCTATAATTGGATGCTTTTCTATTTTTTTTGTAGGTAAATCAATACTATGACCATCCCCACAAATAATTTCTGAAGCGTTAGATTTAATTTGATCATACACTGCTTCAATCATTTGAGGGTGAGTTGTCGTAGGGTATGGATTATAGGAAACTAGGTTTACTTTTATAAGCACCTTTCCTTTTATACTATTTCTAAATCTTGAAAGTAATGATGTTACAAATCTTTTTCTATCTGGATTCTTGGAAAAATAAATTATTGACATAGTCTATTGAAGTTAAAATTAATTTATTAATTAAATTGTTAATCTAACTATTCTAAAGAAAAGAAATAAAAAAAAAAAGATATTGAAAATTTGTTAATTACATAGGTGGTGGTGGAGGTGGTGGTGGTGGAACATATATTTCTATTCTCGTTATCAATTCATCCGTGCTTATTTCTTGATCACCATCAAAATTAATATCATTCTTAGCAATAACAGTTATTGTATGGTATCCCCGAGATCCTGGGACAGGTATATCATAAGATTTGGAAATTACTCCGTTAAGCTCTTGTTCATGGATATACACATTTCCGTCCACTAAAATTTGTACTTCACCAAGTCCAGATTCAAGATCTTCAATAAACACATGCCAAACACCAGGGTCCTTATCATGACCTGCTCCATCGTAACTAATCATGATATTCGGAGGTGTCGTATCTACTATCGAACCTATAATTACTTTTTCTATAGCTTCAATTATTCTGGTAATTTCATCAATTAAGTAATACGCCAAATCTTCGGATATTCTCCCTTTGTGGAGATACCACTCAATTTTACATATAACACATTTCAATTTCCACTGAGCACATCTTAATAAGCATTCAATATCCTTATCCATTGCAATCTTAAAAATTGCAATTTCTAACAACCCTGAAGCGCACTCCACCTTCCTGCTAAGATATTTACCCTTACAACAAGGGATTTCTTCTTCAATGAAATCACTTAAGTTGAGCAAATCAACCTCAATATAAGCGATGTCATAGGCTTGTTGGGAACCAGTAGAAGCGCCCATTAAAATTACAATGTTATTCCTAATAGTATGTAACATATTTACGATATATTCAGTATGATCATCACTTACTCGACAACGTTTATGATGGATCTCAGCCTTTAGTTCAGCAAGTTGTACAAAAACCTTAGCAATCTTATCATGGTATAAAGCACAGGTAATTTTTCCGTCTTCAACCAAATTGAAGGCTTCAGCTAAATATTTTTGAGCTTTTGAAAGCTTCCAAATAAGACATTGACTTTTTCTATAGGGCAAGTTCTCATCAATATAAGCCTTTAATTCCTCTAGCTGCCAATCAATGTATTCATACATCTGAATCAGAGCATTTTGAAAAGTACCAGTAATAGAAGAAGTTAATGCATCATTAGGGCGGTCACAATCACCATCCTCAACTTGAATTGAAACTTCACAAACTCCTCTTTCGAAAATCCATTGATTATTAAGAATAAAAGAGTAAGTATTTCCATATTGGTTTTGTGTAAGTGGTTCAACTAATTCTCCATTTATAAATATTGAAATGTCTCCTATCCCACTTTCGTCAATTGCATCGAAAGTTATATTTATTTCAAATAGATCTGGAATTATTAATAAATTGGATAATTCGGGAGGTTCAACATCATCATCTATTATCTCCTGTTCTGTTATAACTTCAATTGTAAGCGAGTCAGCTAGTAAGGTTCTATCGTCATCATTATCTCTAGCAAAAATGGCTAATGTATAATGTCCTAAATTAGACGGTATATCCCATGTTCCTGTAGGGTTACTAGGCAAGAAAAGTTCAAAATCTTCTGAACCATCAGTAGAGCTGTAAGTTATTTGAATTTCAATTTCACTTATCCCAGAGTCAACATCAAACACACTCCATTCAAAATAACCCGGATCATTATCTCTTCCATCTCCTATATAATTAATTACAATCTCAGGAGGGGTAATATCATCATCGTAAATCATTATATTAGCTTGTTCAACGATTTCTGCCCAATCATTTTCCTTTCTTGGATCATTATCATTGTCTCTTGCCCAAATTGTTATTATATGTTCACCAAGATCATTTGGAATCAAATAAGAATCTGTTATGATATCATCAGTTTGTCCATAAGTAGCAATCAATAAACCGTCTAAAGTAACATTAACTTGAGAGATACCGCTATAGTCTGAAATTTCCCATGAGACTAATACTCCTCCTACTGCTTCCCCGTCGGAAACTGATAAATCTCCTGGTGTTATTTGGATTTGAGGGGGATCTACATCATCATCATAAATTATAAAAGTCTTCTCAATTGTACACTCTGACCAATCTTCTCCGGGAGGATCATGTTCTGGA
>JBHLNY010000155.1:0-7767 GCA_048941065.1 Promethearchaeota archaeon | reverse complement strand
GCCCCAATAAAAGTTGCGAAAATTGTGGAGCAGATGAACTACAATATATAGGAGAAATTTGTTGTGCAGGTCCACAAATTATGCTTGGATACTTAGGAAGAAAAAATGATACGGAATATGCTTTAAGAAAAGACTCTAAAGGTGTTTTATGGTACTATACTTCTGATATTGGATGTATTGATAAGGACGGTTATTTACGTATAAAGGATAGAAAACGGGATATGATTAAAAGAAAAGGGCACGCGGTATTTCCCAGGGAGGTTGAAGATTTAATTTATATGCATGAAGCTGTAAGTGAGGTAGGAGTCATTGGTGTACCTGACCCTGAGACAGGTCAAGAGATCAAAGCATTTATTTCATTGAAACCTGAATATCAAGGTAAAGTTTCTAAAGAAGATCTTATGAAGTGGTGCGAGCAAAATATAAGCCCTTATAAATATCCAAGAATGATCGAAATGGTACCTGAATTACCAAAATCAGTTGTTGGAAAAATTTTAAGGCGTGAATTACGTAAAGAATGAATTTAATTTTTCTTCCTTGTTTTTTTTTCTAAAATTTTAATATTAAATTCTAAGTTTATAAAGAAACAATATGGAAAGTACCTAAGTTTTAGGTACTTTATGATGCTCAGAGTAAATAAAAAAAAAGTAAGTTTTAAGAGATTTTAGAACACAAATTCTTTAAAATTTTTTCTGCTTCTTTAGTATAACCAGCAACTATATCATCAACATCAACTATAGAATCAATCAAACCACAAGTTTGACCTACTGGTACAGCTCCATTAATAGTGTCTCCTTTTGTATAAACTAATTCATAAGCAAGTAGATCTTTAAGATACCCGTCCATATCATAAGCCAATTCGCGAGCAATTTTTTCTTCCTTGGTTATTACTTTACCATGTTCTAAGCAATATTGATTTTTTAATAGTCTAATAGGTCCAAAACCTCCAGTAGTGAGCATTGTATCTCGAGCTGTAGCGGGAGGGATAAGATCTTTATAATTTTGATGGAATTCGCTCTGATTAGAAGCAATAAATCGCGTACCCATGGCAACTGCATCAGCACCCATAGCTAATCCAGAAGCTACTCCCTCTGGACTCGCAAATCCTCCACATGCCACCAATAATTTATCAGGATATTTTTGAGCCACTTGTTGTACTAAAACTAATGTAGTTACTCCTTCATAACTTTGATGACCCCCACCTTCAGTTCCCGTTGCCACAATACCATCACACCCAGATTCTACTATTTTATCAACCAACCATAAAGCTGGTCCAACATGAAAATGATACATATCAGGTGCTTTTTCTTTCCACATTTTTCCTGCAACTCGGGGTCCACCAGCACTCGTCAAAGCATAAATTAATTGTTCCCTAAGTTTAGGGTTTTCTTTACGCCATTGCGGTATTTTTCTTAACAACACTTTATGATCCGTTTGGATTCGCGCAACACGCACATTTAAACCAAAGGGTTTATCAGTATGTTCAACAACATAATCTAATTGTTCTTTAAAATCTTTTACCGAATTCTTCCCCATTAAAGTTGCATGGCTTACTACTCCAAGTCCACCTGCCTCAGAAACAGCAACAGCTAATTGAGTTGTATAGAATGGTCCCATGGGAGCACTTATTATAGGATATTTTATCCCAAAATTTTCGGTTATTCTTGTTTTAATCATTCTCTTATTTCACATTCAAATTTAATATTATTATAGTTTTAATTGTGTTTTTGGAAGTAAAAAAGCTATCTAAATTAAATTTTTCTAATAGGGAGAATGGTTAATTACTAATTATTTTAAAAAATTGATTAAGAGTTCGAGAATTTTCTATTAAAGAAATGATTTATATTGAAAATATGCTGTCAATGATATTCTTAATTGGGTAAAAGACAGTTAAATCCCCATTCCATTTAATTAAAATATTTTTATATATTTCTTCAACTTTTAGGGTCAAATTTTTCAAATTGTGCTTAAAATATTCCAATTCCTCTTTACTAATTAAAATGCCTGTAATATAATTGCTAGAAAATATATTTACTATTTTTCCTTTTTTCTTAATCATAGAAATTTCATTAGCATTAGAACTTATCAATTCCTTGAGCATGATATTAACAGAAGCTAACACTCCGGATACATATTGACTACTCAAAGCTTCCATATTATCTGTAAAGGATTTATTAAATAGGCAGATTCCATCTTTATTCATGATATATATACTTTCAATTTTATCTTGCCAATCAAATTCAAATAAAGGAGGTATTTTTCTAAAAAAGATAAAAATTAAACCAATTGCTATTAGCTGGAAGATAATACCTATTAATCGAGGTATAAGACCCATAATACCAGTAGTTATATCCAATGAAAGAATATAACCTCCAAAAATAAGGAGTAATATTATTCTCATTTTTAGACCGCCTTTTGGAATTATCTCCTGATTTTTCACTTTTTTATCAAAATCTTTCGAGAAAATTGTGAAAAACAAGATAAACAATGGTAATAATATAATTAGAAGAAAATTGATAATTTCAATATTAAAGAGAAATATAATGAAAATAATTAAGAATTGAATGAAGAAACAGATTGAAAAAAAATATTTCCTAAATAAGAATTTTTTATACTTTTCCATGAAAAAAGTAAAAAATAAAGTGCCTGTTATTATTGAAAGACCTCCGAAATTTAGAAATAGATTTTTAAAGCTCCCATTTGACCAAATCAAAAAGGGGGAAATGGTAATACTACTAGAATAGTAACCACTTATCAGAAAAAAGAACCTCATTAACGAAAATCCAAAAAACAATGCAAAAAATCCTAAGTCTTGTAAATTTTTTAATCTAATTGATTGCTTTTTATATTTAATCAGAAAAATTAATCCCAATTCAAAAGTAAAAAAAGTAAATATCCATTCCATTATCAAGGAAGCAAACCGTAATGGACCTGTTATAGGAAATTCAACTAATATAATTATAATCAACCCTTATTGTTGTAGAATTCTATTGATAATATTATCAAAACTTTCAAATAATTTATCGTGTTCTTTCCTCATCATATCTAAATTTAATAAAAAGTCTTTAAAAAAAGATTCAAATTGAAGTCTTATAGATTTCAAAAGATGATGTGCACTAATTAAATCTTTCCTTACAACTAATACATAGGTAATATAAGACGGATTGTTTCCATATTCTAAAAACATATAAAATTCCCCTTGTTTTATTTTATTAATTTTCTCATCTTTAATACCAGTGATAATGGTAATAATACTTTCAATTCCCATTATTCCTTTTGAAAATAGCCCATCTCTGTCATTTGAAAGAGAATGAGTTATCTTTATGTTTTTATCAACATCTTGAATAAAATTATAGCTATAAAGTGAACTATAGTTTTGTTGATTAATAATAAACAATTTGATGAGATTTTCTCTCCATTCAAACTCATAAAATGGAGGGAAATTGTAAATAGAAAAGTACATTATTATAAAACCAATAAATAAATCGCCCACTCCTGTGAAATACACTATTTCATTTATAAATGGAGGTAAAACACCCAATCCTACTAATGCAGCAAAAATTAGAGCGATAAAACTGATTAATGCTCCAATAAGGAATAATTTAAATTTCTTTTTAATACTACCTATGGATCTATTAATCAAAATTAATTGAAATCTTACTATATATAAACCATTTAGCACAACAAAAAAAATACTAACAATAAAAATAGGTGAACGCAAAGAAGGTAGTAAAAAAACTATCAAAATGGGAAAAATGTTCAATATCATCAAGGTTTTAGCTACTCTTAGATTAATAATCATTGAAAACTCATTTTTAATGATAAATAAAGAAACCATGATAGTAGAAAAAAAAGCCAAACCCCAGCCTATTCTATAAACTAATTCATATAAAAATCCCTTTTCAATGAAATTTCTTGATATTTGTATAAATAGTGGTCCTAAAACCATAAATAAGATAAATGATCCAAAAGCTAATAAAACTCTATTTAATGGGAGATTTACATCTTGTATTTTACGATATTGATAAAAGAAATAGAAAGCTAATTGAATACCCATAATAACCGGGATTAGATAAGCCAGAAATTGTAATTCTTTGCCAACTTCAATCTGAATAAACATTTTTTATATACCAGTCAAAAAAGAAATTATTTTTGAACTTATACATTTTTAATGTTAATTTTCCTATATGATTATAGATATTAGAGATTTTTCTTGAAATCAATAATAAATATTAAAACAGAATATTTAATCGTTTATATTAAGCTATAACTTTTTAAAATCTTCCTTACTAAATTTTCGAAAATGATTTCAACATTTTCTCCAGATTTTGAGGAACATTCTATGTAATCAAATAAATTATATTGATGTGCAATCTTTTTCGCTTTTTGTTTTGAAACGACGATTTGATCTTGAAGATCTAACTTTCCTCCAATCAATATGATTGGAACTCCTTTCCTCTCTAGAGATAATCCTTCTTTAAAACAACCCAACCATTCTTCAATTCTATTTAAGGTTTCATCTCTAGTAAGATCGAACATAAAAATCCCACCAAATGATCCTTTTGAATACATGGGTAAAAGAAATTGAAATGTCTTTTCGCCCCCAAAATCCCAGATTTGAAGTACAATTCTAATACTTTCAATTTCAAGAAATTTAATAAACAGTTCGGCTCCCATTGTAAGTTTGATATCCTCTTCAAAATAACCCGTAAGATAACGACGAGCTAATGTAGTTTTACCAACACAACTTTCTCCAAAAATACATATTTTATAAGCCATTTCTTTTTGCATATAAACCATCTTTTAGAATTTTAATAGCTCTATTGAATTGAATTTAAATTAAGTTAATAAGCTCTTATCCCTAATTAACATTCATTTTAAATTTGGAAAAAAGTACTATAATAATAAAAAAGAATTTATTTATATGTGTTTTTGATTAAGACTACTTGCTTAAAAACCTATTTTTTTGTAAAAATTTAACTTTCATTTTTAGTGATTTTAAAAAAATTGAAAGATTTTAGCTGTGAAATAACCATTTATGAGTCTTTTTACTATAATAACATAAAACTGAATTTCAATTCCCCATAAGTTCCATTGTTTTATTTCAAAACATCTTAAAGCTATAAAAATTTAATAATTAATATATCTAATATCAAAAAGAATATATTCTAAAATGTGAAAAATTTTGAGAAAAGTTGCAATAATAGGTATAGGGATTACTCCCTTTAAAGCACGGTATTTAGACAAAACCTATTTTGAATTGGCTTATGATGCAACTAAAATGGCTCTTGAGGATGCTAATAACAATGGAGCAGAAATAACTCATAAAGATCTACAATCTACTGTTTACGGAATATATAATGAGTTATTTGAACGCCAATTTATGCCAGACATTTTTACTAACTCGTATATAGGAATGAATAATAAACCAGGTACTCGTATAGCAACAGGAGGAGCAACTGGAGGGTATACGGTGAGGATGGCTTATGCAGAAGTAGCTTCTGGCCTATCAGATCTATGTTTATGTATAGGTGTTGAAAAATGTAATGATTGTTATGATGAACAGACTGGAACTACCACTCCAGAAGTATTAAATGCTATTGCATATTCTGCTGATATGACCTATGAATATCCAATGGGTATGATGGCAGCATCTTCGTACGTTTCTATGGTAAACGCCCATTTTGAAGAATTTGGCAATCCAACAGAAGAACAAATGGCATTAGTATCTGTTAAGAACCATGGGAATGCTATAAACAATCCAAAAGCACAGTCTCCAATGAGAGTAACAGTTGAGGATGTTATGAATTCAAGAATAATCTGCTATCCATTTAAGTTATTGGATTGCTGTTTATATTCAGAAGCATCGGCAGCATTGATTTTAGCAAATGAAGAGAAAGTAAAAGAATTAAGAATTGAAAATCCAATTTGGATTACTGGAGTCGCAGCAGCTAATACGGACTGTTTTATCGGAAATAGAGAAGATATGGGAAGGTTATATTCAAATATTCACGCAGCAAAAGCAGCTTATAAAATGGCAGGATTGGAATATCAAAAAATAAAAAATCAAATAGACTTAGCAGAACTCCATGATGCTTTTAGTGGGCAAGAGGTTATTAGTTATGAGGAGCTTGGTTTTGTGCCATTTGGTGAAGGTGGAGATTGGATTGAATCTGGTGGTCCCTTTATGGATGGTGAATTACCATGCTGTCCTTGTGGTGGATTAATTGGATGTGGTCATGCTGTTGGGGCTACGGGGATAATGTCTACAGGCGAGGCAGTACTCCAGTTAAGAGAGGATGCAGGAAAGCATCAAGTAAAAACAATCGAAAATGGAAGGGCAATTGCTCATTCAATTGGAGGTCCTGGAGCAGCATATGCAGCGGTAATTGTAATGGCAAATCAGGAGGGGTTGAAAAAGCCATGAGTGAAGAATTTCAAGAGCACCAAATTAGGGATGTAATAAAAATCAATTATAAGTATACGATGGGGGGCCAATCTAAATTCTTCCTAGAGATTATGAATAATAAAAGATTGTTAGGTACAAAGTGTATTAATTGTGGGAAAACCTGGATGCCTCCAAGAATTAATTGCTCTGATTGTTTTGCTCCAGCTGAATGGGTGGAACTGAACCAAGCAGGAACAATAGAAGTTAGTACAATAGTATGGTATACAACTTCTGCATTTATAAAAGCCGTACCTTATGGTATCGGTTTTATAAAATTAGATGGTGCAGAAACTTCATTACTCCAAGGTATTTTTTCTGAGAATCTCGTTCCTTCTAAGGTTAAAAAGGGAAGAAGGGTTAGAGCTGTTTTTAACAAAGAAAGAGAAGGAAAAATGACAGATTTTTTCTTTGTTCCTGAAGATGAGTATGAAAATTGGATTAATAAACCTGAATTTGAAGGAGGGAAGTAAATTGAGTTTAGCGAGAGATAATTTAGCAAAAGTTATTGAAAAAATGAATCAAAATGAAAAAGCTCAAGCTGTTTTTGTTACTAATGTTGCTGGAAAAGACGTTGATTGGCAAATGTCTTTTCAGTTCAAGCTTGATAATGAAGAACCTTTCTATTTAGAGATTAAAAATCGTAGGACAAATTTGTCAGAAGGAACGAATTCAGACGCATTTGTAGTTATGTCTGGAGATCCTAATTCAATCGTTAAAATTTGTAATGGAAAAGGTGATTTCACTCATGCGATTAGTCGAGAAGAGATTACAGTAGAAAAAGGTAAGGTCATGGATGTTATTAGACTAACAAGAGCTATAACAATAGTTTTAAAGACAAGATTATAATTTCTTTTCAAATTTTTTAATTATAATTTTAATAATTCAGAATATTCTCTGATTTAAGTTTGATTAAGGAGATTTATGATAAGATTTATTAATTTCCATTTTGACGGGTTTTCTAAGCCTTCTACAGAGTTCTATTAAATATCTCGTTAATGAGTGATAAAAGCTTTAAATTTAAAGATAAGTGGTTTTATATACACGAAGATAGAAATCTTTATAAGTTTACTTATGAAATAGATCATCACTAGAATTTGTCCAAAAATAGCATATTTAATAAAATTAAAAAAAAATAAAAATTGATGAGATGATAATTAGTTGAAAAGAGAAATTGCTGCAGCAGGGATAATAGCTGCCCTCGCAATTGGATTCGGTCTTGGTTGGTTTATACCTCCACTTCTTACTGCGCCAGAAGGCAAACCATTAATCGATCAGATCATATCCCGAAATGAATTAATTGTAGGAACTAGTGCGGATTA
>JBHLNY010000154.1:0-7813 GCA_048941065.1 Promethearchaeota archaeon | reverse complement strand
CCGTTTAAAATTGAATTATTAATATTATTGAAGGTTAAAATTAAATTATTTATTATTAAAGTGAAAACATGTTTACCTTTAATATAAAAAGACTGTGATAAATTAGCATTCTCTATTAATTTATAAATGAAATAGTAGATTAATAAATGAATTTAAGTTGATTCTTAAAAATATAATAATATAAGTTCTCTTTAGTTTACTTTTTGAAAATTGGATTGGATTCTGATGCTTTATGGTTGTTATGAGTAAAAAAATGGAAAGTTATTTTAACTCTATCCAAAAGAAAGTTAATCAATGTTATACTATAGCTGAAAAAGCACGACAAAAAGGTTTTGATCCTGAATTATTTGTTGAATCCCCTCAAGCTAAAGATTTAGCAGGAAGAGTTGAGAAATTAGTTGGACCTGATGGCGTAGCTCAAGTGATAAGAGAATTAAAGAAACAGTCATTAACAGAAGACGATATAGTTTTTAGAGTAGTTTCAGATATTTTAGATAGAAAAATTGGAAATATTAAAACCTTAGAGGAAAGAGTAGAAAGAGCTATAAGAGTTGGGTTAGCTATAAAAACAATGGGAGTAGTTAGTGCTCCACTTGAAGGGATTTCAAAAATTTTAATACGAGAAGATCAACGTGGTAATAAATACTTATCCTTATATTTTGCTGGTCCCATTAGAGCTGCTGGAGGTACAACAGCAGCATTATGTGTATTAATAGCTGATTTTGTTAGAAAAAAATCTAATATTCCTAAATACAATGCTACTGAAGCAGAAATTGGGAGATATGTAGAAGAAGTTAAACTTTATGACAGAAGGGTTCATTTACAGTATCCTTCATCTAACCGTGAGATCCGCTATGCTGTGGAACACCTACCTGTAGAAATTAATGGTGATTCTACTGAGGATGAGGAAGTATCAGGTTTTAGAGATCTACCTAGAATTGAAACAAATCATATTAGAGGAGGTGCCTGTTTGGTTTTAAATGACGGAATCCTACTTAAAGCACCCAAATTATTTAAAATTGCTAAAAGCATGAACTTAGAAGGCTGGAACTGGTTAGGTGAATTAAAAAAAATAGCTCAAAAGGAAGAAACTTTGGAAATAATTAACATAGATAAGGAAAAAAAGATTACTCCAAATTCTAAATATGTTTCCGATATTATAGCAGGAAGACCTGTTTTCAGCTATCCTTCAAAAATAGGTGGGCATAGAATAAGATATGGGCGTTCCCGCAATACAGGATTAGCAGCAGTGGGGATACACCCTGCTACAATGGGAATCTTAGATAATTTTATAGCTATTGGAACCCAACTTAGAATAGAACGACCTGGAAAAAGCGCAAGTGTATGTCCTGTAAGTAGTATTGAAACACCTATAGTGAAGCTAAAAAATGGAGATGTTATTAAAGTTTCGAGTTTTAAAATGGCTAAAAAAATTTTTCCTAAAATTAAAAAGATCTTATTTTTAGGAGATTTACTTATTGGATTCGGAGAATTTACTGAAAATAATCATATTTTAATACCTTCTGGTTGGGTAGAAGAATGGTGGAGTTTAGAGCTAGAAAAATTAATAGATATTCAAAAAGAACGGAATACAAATATAATAGGCTATATTAAAAATCCATTTATAAATGTACCAACCCCACAAGAAGCATTAGATTTATCAAAAAAATATAATATTCCCTTACACCCTAAATACACAGATTTTTGGGGTAATATAACTCTAGAAGAATTATATATTTTAAGGGAAGCTTTAGTTGAAGGGTTTGTAGAAGAAGAGGACAAATTATGTCCAGAAAATATTAATGTAATAAAGAAAATCTTAGAAAAGGCATTTATACCACACAAAATAGAGGATAATAGGCTTGTATTTAGTAAAATCATAAATACGATTTTCATTGAAATTTTTAATTTAAAAGGAAAGCAATCCATCTCTTTTGAAAAAGAAGATGATGTATTTTCTTATTTCTTCAAACTATCTTCGATAAAAATAAAAAATAAAGCCCCATATTTCATGGGAACACGAATGGGAAGACCTGAAAAATCGGAGAGGAAAAGTATGAAAGGTATCCATACACTATTCCCATTAAGTGAAAAGGTTGGGAGTTCAAGATCAGTTGAGAAAGCAATTGAGTTTCAAAAAGTAAAAATAGATGTATGTAGGAAAAGTTGTCCAAATTGCGGGACAATTAGTATCTTTAATGTCTGTCCCAAATGCTCTGCACATACGGAATTAAAATCTATTTGCGAAAAATGTAAAAAATTATATCCTCCAGTAGATCCATCTGAAGATAAAAAATGTCCTCAATGTGGTGAATCTTTAAAGGCCTCAAGTGAAGCAGTTTTAAATATTGAAGCCCACATAAACTCAAAGTTGAAATCTCTTCAAACACAATTTCCTAAGAAATTAAAAGGTATTTTTGGGTTAACTAATAAGTTTAAAATCCCTGAACCTATTGAAAAAGGAATATTAAGAGCAAAAAATGAAGTATTAGTTTATAAAACCGCTGAAATAAGATATGATGCTACTGATATTCCATTAACTCATTTTTATCCAAGAGAAATTGGGATTACACCTCAAAGACTCAATGAATTAGGATACGACATTGATTTTATAGGTGAACCACTTCAAACCAGAAAGCAACTTCTTGAATTAAAGGTGCAAGATGTAATCCTTTCATATGATTGTGTTGATTATTTTATAAAAGTTGCTAATTTTATTGATGATGAGTTAGAGTATTTTTATAAAATGAATCGATTTTATAAAGTTTCAAAAAGAGAAGATTTAATAGGACATTTAGTTGTTGGACTTGCTCCTCATACAAGCGCAGGAATAATTGGTCGGGTGATTGGTTTTACACCAGCTAGATCTTTATATGCACACCCTTATTGGCATGCAGCAAAGAGAAGGAATTGTGATGGAGATGAGGATGGAATTATGTTACTACTAGATCCTCTTTTAAATTTTTCGCGAAATTATCTACCAAGTAAAATTGGGGGTAGGATGGATGCTACTTTAGTCATCGGCACACTATTAGATCCTAATGAAATAGATGTTGAGGCACATAATATTGATACATTATTTCAATATCCTTTAAAATTTTATGAGGCTACTGAAAATTATGTTTCTCCATCTAAAATTGAATCTATCATGAAATTAGTAAAAAGTAGATTAGGAACTTCTGAACAATACGAAAATTTAGGATTTAACGTTCCAACAAGAGATATCAATGAAGGACCGACGATCACAGCATATAAAATATATGAATCAATGGATGAAAAAATTGATGCTCAATTATATTTGGCAAAAATTATAAGAGCTGTGGATGACAAAAAAGTAGCTGAAAAGATTTTATCTTCACATTTTAATCCCGATATTCTTGGTAATTTAAGAAAATTTACTATACAAGGTTTTAGATGTGTTAAATGTAATGAAAAATTCAGAAGACCCCCACTTTCTAATAGTGGTAAATGTCCTAAATGTGGTAATAATGTAATATTAACCGTAAATCGAGGGGGAATTGAAAAATATATTCCACGAGCTCTTAAGATTTGTAAGGATTTTAAATTGGATTCCTATACCAAACAGCGTATGGAATTAATAGAAGATTTTGTAGAAAGTTTAACTAATAATCCCAAAATCAAGCAACATAAATTATCTGACTTTTTTTAATTTAATCTACTCTTAGATCTATGCTTCTTAAGGTTTGATAGCAAATATTAAGACAACCATTTAGACTTTTTGTTGAGCATTTATCTGGTGTGTCTCTTGTTGAATGAATATATTTAGTATCTTTACTCGAGTGAAAGTAGACTATTTGAAGCCTTTTTGCTGCTTTTTTAGCAAAACTTCGAAAGGATCTGTGATCACTTTTTGGTTGAATGAATTTATTGTATCTAGTCAGAGGGATATTTAGATTTTTCGCTGTTGCTTCAACAACGTCGTTTATATTTTTATTCAATCTTTTTTTAAACAAACCAACTCTATCCACAAGTCCAATATAAGATCCTACCATATCAATATTGACGTTTATAGATCTATTCAGGTCATATCTTTGATTTATAGCAAGAAAATGTCTCTGACAGAATTTTCTTGACCCTTTCATTCCCCATTCCTCAGCCCCAGGCCAAATAAATAGAATATCTATTTTTTCGAGAGGATTTCTTTTGAAAAGTTTTGCTAATTCAATTAAAATAGAAACACCACTTGCGTTATCAATCGAACCAGATGATGGTTTTTCATTAAATACCAGGTATAAAATTGGTATTGATATAATGATTCCAACTACTGACAATAGAGCAATAATAATTATGACGTTATCAGGAATGATGAAAATTGCTAGATAATCAAGAGTAAGCCATGCTGAAAATATGATTATGACCATTACATAAAACCCAATTATTATCCTGTATAGAAAGAATGTTAGTACTTGAATTCTATAAGGGATATTTGCAGATATGGAATCATAGTGGGCTGAAAGAATAACCAATGGTCTATACTTTCCCTCTTGATTAGCTGGTATTTCAGCAATAATGTTTTTTGAATTTTCTTTTTTTATCAAGGTCATTGTACGTGTTCTTTCAAATAAATATTTTATTACAAAATATATTACTACAATTAGAATTAACCGAGATAGGAGAAGATACATTAATATAATTAAATAAGCTGTTCTCATTAAAACTCTTGTAGGGCCTGCCCATGAAAAATATTCAATCTTAGAATCGATCTTTTCTTTTGCTAATTCTTTTTCAATATACTCTATTGCCTCTGTTGCTCCAGTAGACGAAGCTGCTCGGTTAAATGCTAAAGCTTTAACGTGGTCAATTGTAACCAATTCATCATCTAATATTAAATTTGAAATACTTATCACATTATAATTTATTATTATAATCCTTTCAATCTACTATTTCTATTAAATATTGTGTGGTATTTATACTGAAAAGTTAATTGATGCAGGAGGTGGGATTCGAACCCACGAAGACCTATGTCACTAGAGCCTCAGTATCACCGTAGACATCCGTTAATGTCGTACGCTAGCGCCGTAGACCAGGCTTGGCAACTCCTGCGATATTAATTTAGACTTTTGATTACTTAAATTCTCTTTAGATAATAATTTAAGATAATGTATTTAATTTTTAAAATCTTTTTCCTTTATTTTCGTTAATTTTTATAAAGGTTTAATTAATTCGAACATCTCAATCGTTTAAATGCCTTGAACTTCAAAGTAGAAACTTAAATTTTAGAAACTAATTTGGTATTAAAGATTTTCAAGAAGGTATTAGATCATTTTTAGAGAATAGGAAGCTAGATTTTAAAGGATATTAATATGGTTATTTATTGAGTATAGGAAAAAATTATTTTTCTTTAGCAAAGATTTCGCTTAGAATAATAGAAGATAAGCTAATTATTTAAATTAGTATACTAGATATTATAATAAAAAAAAATTTTAAATTTTAAAGGTTATAAATTAGTGTCAGTTGATATAAAGAAACTAACAGCGTTACTTAAATGGTATAGTCAATCAGTTGAGAATCTAATAGCTGTCCTTGTACTAAATAGAGATGGCTTAGTCATTGAAGCTTTAACAAGATCGCCAGAAAAATCTGTTGAAGAAGATATAGTAGGTGGTATTAGTGCTCTAGTTGAACCCGTGTTAACTAGAATTACAGAAGAATTTAGTTCAGGATCTTTTGGAACAGGTACTTTTGATACTGAAGAATATAGGTTTATTTTTTGTGAAGCGGGCCCAGAAGCAATACTTGTATCTGTTCTAGATGCAATAGGAATGGTGGATCCGGTATTTCCTTATGCATATCTAGCAGCAGAGAAAGTAGCTCGAATATTTGATGGTCGAACGGTAAGTCCAGTGATTCCTAAATTGTTTACCGAAAGAAAAGCTCACAATATTGAGAGGAGAGTAGATACGCTCCAAAAAATAAAGGTTAAGTCAGGAGAATATGCTTATAAATTAATTTTAGGTGGTGATGGTTCTGTTGGAAAAACAAGTATGGTGCATCGTTTTATAGAAGATAAATTTGATCAAGATTATAAATCTACCATCGGAACATCAATTATGAAGAAAGAATGCAGTTTCGAAGAACTAGAGAGCACAGTTCGCTTTGTCATTTGGGATTTAGCAGGTCAAGCCCAATTTAAACGAGTTAGACAATCCTATTTATCAAAAGCAGAAGCAGGAATTTTAGTTTTTGATGTAACCAGAAGAGAAACTTTCGAGAACATCGAAGGTTGGTTTAATGAATTTATTAAAGCCTCAGAAAAAATATCTCTTATTTTAGTTGGGAATAAAATAGATTTAGAGGATGAACGAGTAGTTTCAACTGAAGAAGGGGAAAAGTTAGGACAGAAATTAGAATTATCTTATATAGAAACATCAGCTCTTACAGGAGAAAATATTAATGATGCTTTTAGAATGCTTGCCTTGCAAATGATAAAGCGTTATGTTACTACTGAAGAAGTATGAAGAGAGCCTCTGGGGGGAATTGAACCCCCGAACTACAGATATTTCTGTAAAGCTTTATCGTTTTACATACGAATCTGTTGCTATACCACTAAGCCACAGAGGCTTTTCATACGATTCATTAAATGATAATTCGAAACAAATTTTAAATTTTATCTTATGAGAAATAATAATAAGTTAGGGAATTTAGGAGAACTTAAACTTATTAAGATTATTGAAGAGACTGTTTATGGAAAGACAGGAAGGCATTTAATCAGAGATGATTCATTCTTTTTCTCGCTTGAACATAATGAGAAAAAAATTTTAATTTTTAATTCTGATATGTTAGTATCAACAACTGATGTACCTCATCAAATGAATTCTTATCAAATCGGTCGAAAAGCTGTACTTATGAATATTAGTGATTTAATAGTAAAAGGGGTTAAACCTCTTGGAATTTTTATTTCTTTAGGATTACCTAAAGATATGTTTATAATCACTTTTAAAGATTTAATATCAGGTATTATTGATTATTGTAAAAAATTGAATATTGATTATATTGGGGGAGATATTAATGAAACAAAAGAAACAATCATTAGTCCAACAGTATTTGGAATTCAAGATCCTTCAAGGATAATTTATAGAACTGGTTTAAAGCCTGGTGATTATTTAGTTTCAAATGGTAAGTTTGGGTTAACCGGTGTTGGATTTGATATTTTACTTTCTAAAAATGGTAATATTGAAGATTATCCCTCTTATCAAAGATCAATAAATAGTGTTTTAGAACCTGATGATATCGGTACAGAATCTTTTATACTATCTGAGAATAACCTTGCCACCGCAAGTATAGATTCTTCTGATGGATTAGCAAGATCTTTAACTGATTTGATGTATTCTAATCCAGCTTATGGGTTTGAAGTTAACTTTAATGAAAAATTAATTGATGAAGAAGCTAAAAATTACTCTCATGAGTTTAATATCAATCTTAAGGACTTAATTTTTAATGCGGGAGAGGAATTTATTCATATTTTTACTATCGAACCTAAAAATTATGATGTTGCTAGGAAATTAATTAGAGAGAAAGATGGTCAAATCTATAAAATCGGGAAAGTAATTTCCGAAAAGAAAATTGTTACCATATTAAATGGAAAAAAAAGTGAAATGAAAAGTCTAGGATTTGAACATTTTAAATAGAAGAATTCTTATATTATAGTAAATTTAAACTATTCAGATTTAGCAACTTCATGTAATATTTATTATTTTAGACATTTTGCGTTATACTGTTTAAGGGCTATTGGCGCAGGCAGGTAGCGCAGCAGGCTTTTAACCTGACGGTCAGGGGTTCAATTCCCCTATAG
>JBHLNY010000153.1:0-7863 GCA_048941065.1 Promethearchaeota archaeon | reverse complement strand
AGGCTATGTTTTGCTTATTAGATGCAAATTCAGAGATAGATTCCAATGATGTTCAAGTATCTATTGATAATGGCAATGTTATTTTAGAGGGAAATGTGAATTCATATTGGAAAAGCGAAAAGATTCGAAAAATGGCTTCTCAAATATCTGGTGTTGTTTCTGTATCGAATAAAATTAAAGTTGTACCCGATGAGGAGATCTCTGATGAGGATATTGTTAATCTTATAAATACATCAATGCAAAACTCGGTCCATGTTGACGCCCACAAAATCGATCTGAAAGTTAAGGATGGCGTTGTTGCTTTATCTGGAACTGTTTCTTCAATGAGTGAATATGACACAGTAAAAAATATCGTCAAATTCACTAAAGGAGTAATCGATATTAAAAATAATTTGAAGTGGGTCCTTAGGTATCAAACAACTTAATTAATTCAATTTATTTTCTGATCATAGATATCTCTTATTCCCATGCGGAATGTCTTAAAATTGCGCTTGTTGGACACACATCTTGGCAAGCCATACAATCAGTACACTCACCAATATTTTCTGCTATAACTTTCCCATCTACTAATTCATAAACGTCAACAGGACACACATTAATACATTCCTCGGCACCAATACATTTATCCAAATCTATTTCAACCCAATGGTCTCCTTCTTCCCACTTTTTAATATCAACCATAAAATTCACAACTCCTACTAAATAAAATCAATTTTGTTAATATTTATTAAACTATTTTTGATTATAAGGTAATAAATCTATTTGTTATATTAAACAATTTTTTCATACAAATTTCTCATAAAAAATAAAGTAGAAAGATTTAAAGCTCAATTTAAGGACTAATTAAACTTTTGAATCTCATCTCTCATTTTCACCACTCTATTAGGCAAATTAGAAAAGACGGCGTCAACATATTCCCCTTTATATTTCATACTAAGGAAGTTTTTTATCGATCTCGCAAACAGAATGCCCCAAATATAAAACTTAAAACCTTCATCTTTAACTTTTTTAAATAAATCATAACTTGCATAATTGAAATTTACATTTATAACTTGGATATTTAATTTTTTCATATCTTCTAATTCTAGGTGTTTCTCATTAATGATAGAATTCTTTAAGAAAATCGAATTAACTAATGTTACATCTTGGTTGAACTCTCTAATTTTAGAAAAGATAGTGGGAAGGGGGTGAGGATAAATAGATGGTTTTGCAATTTCTATACGATCAATTAAATTAAATTCTTCAGCAATTTCAATTATTTTTATCCCTGCATTAGGATCAATTATATCAAAATTATATGCTATATCATATTTTTTAAAAGCCGTAAAAACTTCACGAAGAGTTGGAATAGTTTCACCATTCTCTAATTTAAACTCTTTAATATCTTCAATATCTAATTCATTAATTAAGACATCCTTTCCATTCTTTTTAAGACTTTGATAAGAACATAGGACTACTTCACCACCTTTCAATAATCGTGCCTCAGTTTTTATCCCTTCAACTCCGATTTTAATTGCATTCCGAAATGAAGAGAGTGTATTTTGCACACCTGTGAATCCAGCACCTCTATGTCCCCAAATAAAAGTTCTACTCAAAACCACGCACCTCCCATTTCCTTGTTAATTTCTTGAGCTAATCTAATAAAATCAAAATAAACTACTGCGTATTGAAGATCTCCTTCTATTTTAAGATTTCCAGTTAAAAATTCACTAAAAACATCAACATTTCCCATAAGTATACGATTCATAGTTTTTTGAGCACAAGAAACAAGTATAGGTGCTCCTTCTATTTCACCTTTCCCATACTTGAACTTTCCTTCTCCAAATTTAACCCAATACTTAAAACCTGAATTATTTAAATCAGTTTGTATAATACTTTCTTTAAATTCTCCCAATTCTTCAATAAATTCTTTATTTTCTATAGATAACTGCTCAATAGCATTATTAATTTTCATTATATTTTTATTGATACAACAATTTTCGCATACAAATTCGCTTAAAATTATAGTTCCACAATTTTCCATATTACATTCCCATTGATTTGTTTCACTATTAATCCTAATACTGTATGCGCACTCCAAAGGCAGAGTTTCAATTTTTTTACCACATTCACTGCATTTTAGACTCATTTTATTATCACTATTGATCATTCTTCCATTGCATCCCAAAATAATTAAGAATAATAAGTATCACGATTATTATTTAAGCAAAAATCCCAAAAAAACACAATTTTTCTAAGGTGTTTTCTAAGGTTATTTTATAAGATATTAAAAAATCCCAAGTTTAGAAGAAAATTAGCTTTTCTTGTTTATCTACAAAATTTTATAAACTTATTTTTGGACTTCAATTACTTTATAAAGGGGGAATTTTTTCTAAGTATAATATTAAAAGGTTAATTTTACAGTTTCTCCGAAATCTGTGTTATAAGCCCATGATCCATCTAATCCGAATCGAATTCTTATTCCACCACTTTAAAAAGTCATCCTTAATTAGGATAAAATTTGAATTAAAGGATTCCAGCATTATTACTATCTTTGCTTAGGTTATAGTAGATATTGCATTTATATAAGTTTTAATAAAATAATTTAGTTATTTAGTAATAGTATTATAAAAATAATTAGAGGTTATTATAGTTGAGATTTTTAGTTTTAAGTCATCGTAATCCCTTTTTTCCCCCTTACATTTTTTTAAAAGTGCCTGAAACGCTTCAAAGAGAGGATATCAAACAGGTTCCTTTTTTGACAGATCTTTACGAGGGAGGTTTTTTTAAACACACCTTTGGAACCTTTAAAACCGCTAATTTAATCTTTGATATTCCCAGTGAATTCTCAAGAACAAAAAAGGAGCGCCTTTTAATTTCACTAGTTATTGATAGCAAATCTACAATTAATACTGCTTTAGCACAAGAGTTTTTAGAGGGATTTGTTGAAGAATTCGAAAAAATCGAAGATAGTTACAAAGCTTTTTATGTGAACTCTAGAATTTATAAAGGAGAACCCAAAAAACTAGAGGAAATTAGAACACTTCTAAATACTTTTAATATTTCTTTTCCAGAAGAAGAAGTCATATTTGAGCAAAAGGAGGCAAAAATCTTAATTTTTGGGCTCTCAATGGCGGGGAAAACGACAATAATTCGAACTAGAAGAAAATCAGTATCAAAAACAATATTTCCAACTATAAGTGTAGATATTTCTAGGATTTTAGTTAATAATGTATCTTTGTTGACTTATGATATCCCTGGAAAATATAAAGTTAATGAAATATGGAAACCCTATCTAAAAAACCAAGATGGATTGGTATTTGTTTTAGATATCACTGATAAAATTAAATTTTCATATGCACGTAAATTACTGCATGAAATTGTTGGGAAACCAGAGTTAAGTGAATTACCACTTCTTATCCTTTTTAATAAGATTGATTTAAAACTACCAAGTAAGCAACCAGATATAAATGATTTAGAAGAAACTATGGGACTAAATAAACTCGGAAAGAGACCAATAAAATCATTTTTGACTAGTGGCATTAAAAATATAAATATTGATGAGGCATTTAATTGGCTTTCAATAAAAATTGCAGAGAGAGTTGAGCAATATATTCCAAGAAGAGAGGTCGGGATAATTCTTTGTCGATGGGATGAAAATTTAGGTGTTAAAATTGAAGCAGTTCATCCTAAAGATGCTTTTGAGAATCCAGAATTGATATCAGTTAAGAGTTTTTCAGTATCACAGTTTATTTTTGGAGGAGATAAATTTAGGCCTGCTACAGTAATTCTTCCCTTTCCTCACCTAAATTCAAATGCAGCGATTTATTTTGACTTTATTCAAAATAAGAGTATTAGAGGTGGTTTATTACCCTTATCTTTAATAATTTATTACAATGAAAAAATTCCTAAAAATATAATTAACCAATTTAGTTCATTCATTCTCAAACAGTTTGATGATATAAAAAAGAATTATTTAGATAAAAAACAAGTAGTAGATATTCTTGAATCTATTCATAGTACGATAATTAATCAAATCTCTTTATTTCAACCTTCAATCGAAGCACTTAAAATGGCTGAATTACGTTATGAGGCTTTATTCAAAGCTGCTCGAGATGCTATTATAATAATTGATAAAAAATCAGGAATAATAATGGATGCTAACAAAGAAGCTGAGGAGTTATTTCAACGTCCATTTGAAGATTTTATTGGTTTGCATTCAAGTCAAATATTAAGTGGTATTATTGATATAGATTTTAATGAAGAAGTATTTGATCAACTTAATTATCCATTTCCTTTAAGATTAGAGGTTATTGATAATTCTGGTAATCTTATTCCAGTCGAAATTAGTGTAAATGAAGTTCAGATGGGGGGTCAAATCCTTGTCCAATATATAATTCGAGATATTAGCCAGAGAATAGAAGCAGAAATTAAATTAAAACATTCTGAAATAAAATATCGTCAGCTTTTCAAAGATTCACCCTTTTCTATTCTTTTAATTGATCCCAAAGGTTCTTTAGTTGATTTTAATCCTGCTTTAGAAAGAACTTTAGGATACACAAAAGAGGAATTAATGGGAAGAAAATTTGCAGATCTTTCATTAATACATCAAGATTTTATGGTAGAGGTTCTTAAAAGATTTAAAAAAGAAGAAAGAGGTAAAATGTTTCCTCCATTAGAAATTCAACTTTACCAGAAAAATGGTAATCTCATTTGGGTAAATATGCAATCCTCATTTGTTGATATTGGTGATGAAACATTTTATCAAATAATATGCCAGAATATAACAGAACAGAAAAGAATAGAACAGGAATTAAAGAAAATATCTAGATTAAAAGCCATTATTACTGGCATTGTATCTAGATTTGTAGGTATAAAAGATTTTAATCTAGCAATAATTGATTCACTTAGAGATGTTGGTGAATTTGTTAACGCAACACGAGCTTATCTTTATATCTTCAACAATAATTTTAACTTCATAAAAAGTAATTATGTTTGGTATGGTAAATTGATGTATCCCCAAATTAATTTACCTGAAAAAATATTAATCAATAATTTTCCATGGGTAATTGAGAATTTAAAAACCTCTGATTATATTCACATTAAAAATGTGGATAATCTTCCAGAACAAGCAAAAAAGTTAAAAGAGTTTCTTGAAATTCATAAAATTAAAAATATTTTAATATTTTCCATAAAAATTAATGATACCTTAGAAGGAATAGTTTGTTTTGATAATATAACATACGAAGATTATTGGATAGAAGAAAATTTAGAATTATTAAGTATTATCTCCGATATTTTTAAAAATGTGATATTACGAAAGTTAGCTGAAGAGAATTTACATCTAAGTAAAGAAACTCTCCATCAAGAATTTGATAGAGAGTACTTTTATAAAGAACTATTTGTGAATGATATAAAGAATATATTAAAAAGCATTCAATCCGATTTAGACGAATATTACAAACAAGATCATCAATTAATATTAAAACCTAGAAGGGAATTATTAGATTCTATTCAAGATCAATGCATAAACGGTCAACTTTTAATACATATAATACAAAAGTTAACATTGCTTAATGAGACAAATGTTTTGATTGAACCAGTTAATTTAATCAATGTAATTCAGAATGTTAAAGAATTTATTACAAATAGTTATACTAATAAAAAAATTAATATAATGGTCGAACATCCAACTGAGGATCTATATGTAAAAGCTGATAAGTTTCTAGTTGATGTTTTTGTCAATATCCTTATTAGTTCGATTAGATATAATAAAAATCCAACAATAGAGATTAAAATAATTATCTTTCGAAGTCAGATAGATAACCTAAATTATATTAAAATAGAATTCATTGACTATCAGAAAGAGATTTTAAATATTGGGAAAGAAATGATATTCAAGAAAGAAAGAGAAAAGGATGGTAAAATCAAGGAAATAATTTTAGGATTTCTTTTAGTCGAGCGTGTCTTAAATAATTACAATGGAAAAATATGGGTTGAAGGAGATTCTTTTGTAATTTTATTACCCGAAGCTTAAAAAAATAAACTTAAGTCAAATAGCCTTCTTTAACTCAAATAATATTCTCTTTATCTCATTTACGCCTTCAGTGTTGCCCATCCCTCGATATGTATTCATTAAAAATTCAAGATTATTTAAGTTTTCGGGATCTAATTCTAAGGCTTTTTTGTAATAAATTTCCGCTTTACGATAATTGGCTGCGTTGTAGTATAATCCTGCAAGATTTTGAAGTGCATCCTTATTTCTTGGATTTAAAAAGAGCATCCTTTTAAGAATCCATTCTCCCTTAACAGTATTTCTAGTGTTAAAATAAATGCGTGCGAGCATATTTAACGTGGAATTATCGTTGACGTCTAACTCTAGTAACTTTTTATAAACTTCCTCTGCTTTGTCATATTGTTTTTGATTAAAATAAATTAAACCAATATTTGAATATGGCTTAAGGTAATTAGGATTATTGTTTAGAGTATCTTGCCAATATTTATGTGCTTTTGCAAGTTCATTTTTATAATAATAGACTATTCCCAGAGCATTTAAAGCGGGGAGAAAATTGGGCTTGGTTTCTATTACTCTTCTAATAAAATTTTCGGCATTATCAAAATCCCTCATTCTTATATAAACAAAGGAGATAAGGTATATTATTAAATAGTTTCCGTTGTGCTCGAACTTTTTTAGTAAGTCTAAAGCTTGTTCATAATCCTGTTTATTTACCTTACATAAAGATATACCCATGGTGGCATTTATTGAGGTAGAATTAATAGTTAATACTCTTTCAAAACAATTCAATGCCTCATCATATCTAGCTAAAAATACAAGAAGAAATCCTTTCGCATTTAGCAGTGGCTCTTCATCAAGATCTTCCTGAAATAATTCTAACACCGTTTCTAAATAAACTTTTCCTTTACCCTTTTCCCATAAATACTCTTCTAATATATACGGATTTACATTGATTTCGCTTACGAGATCTTCCAATTTTTTTTCATGTAATAACATTTCGATCTCCGCTAATTTACCTTCCTCCCAGTTCTTAATGATTTCTTCTAAATCTGCTACATGTTGTAGTTTTTGCTTTAACTCATTAAGACCATAGTTAAAATCTTGAACTTCTGGGGTTGATTCAAAACCTCCTTGGATGGCTATATTAATTGCCTTTTCAAGAGTTTCAATTGATTTCGATAATCTTCCCTGATTGTAATAAACCATAGCGATGTCATTATACGTGCCTGATACGCCTCCTAAATCATTAGCTTGTTCATAAAAATCAAGAGCTTCTTCATATCTTCTCAAGGCATTTTGATAATCTCCAATATCTTTGTAAAAAGTTCCAAGTTTTTTGAGATCGAATAATACTCGTTCCATATCATTTAATCTTTTGTCTATTGGCAAGGCATCCTCTAAAAATTTTACTGCTTTATCTTTAGAATTAAGTTCGCTATACAGTAGAGCCAAGTTCGTTAAATATATCGCCTTTTTAGCGAGATCTCCCAAGATTTCTACCTTTTCTAGCGCTTTTTCATAGTAGGTTAAAGCTAAGTGCTTTTTTCCTTGTTGTAAAAAAATTGATGCTATATTATTTAAACGCACTGTAACTCCATTTAAATCACCTAATTCCTCGGAAATTTTTAATGCTTCTTCAAATTTTTCTAATGCGTTTTCATAATCGTTTTTAGAGAAATAAACAGATCCCATATTGCTAAGGAGCCGCGATTTAATACCTAAATCTCCTAAGTTTTTATTAATTTCCAGAGCATCTTTATAATATTCATAAGCTTCTTGATATTTCCTGTCTGAGTAGTGAGTTAAACCAATATTATTTAGAATTGTGATTTTTTCTATAACCTTATTAGAACCTTCAGCAGCTTCTA
>JBHLNY010000152.1:5279-7868 GCA_048941065.1 Promethearchaeota archaeon | reverse complement strand
GTAGCGATGGTTGGAGCGGGAATGAGCAAATTTGGGGCACATTTCCCTCTTAAAAGAAATCCTGATTTATGGATTGACGCCTGGCTAGATGCAGTAAGTAGAGTAGATAATGGAATTGAACCCAAAGATATTGATGCTTGTTATGTCGGAAATTATTCTTCAGATTTGTTTAATCATCAGGGACATCTGGGACCACAGATGGCAGATCTAGTAGGATTAGTTCCCAAACCAGCTGGTCGTTTTGAAGGTGCATGTGCAAGCAGTGGAATTGCTCTTCGTCAAGCAATATTAGCAATTGCATCTGGTGTTCATGATGTTATTGTGGTATCTGGCGTAGAATGTATGACAGAACAACCAACTGTAAATGTGACGGATGTATTAGCAACAGCCTCAGACAGTTTATTTGAATATCCAGCTGGAGCTACATTTCCAGGATTATATGCTGCTCTCGCATCAGCACATTTCCATAAATATGGAACAACAGTAGAAGATTTAATGAGAGTTGGAATAAAAAACCATGAAAATGGAAAGGAAAATCCATATGCACAAATGCAAAGCTCAATTGCTGATATGATGAAAAGTAAAATAGCGAAGATCGAGAAATCAGGGGGAGAAATTCCAGATTGGAAGGATGAATTTGATTTTCTTAAAAGTAGATCAAACCCTGTCATTGCTTACCCTCTGCGTTTATTCGATTGTAGCTTGATCACTGATGGAGCAGCTTGTGTATTTCTAGCAGCTGAAGATGTTGCTAAAAACTTTACTGATACCCCAATTTGGATTGCGGGTACTGGTCAAGGAAGTGCAGCATTGTCATTACATGATAGAAAAGATTTAACTAGTTTTATTGCTTCAAAAGAAGCAGCACGACAAGCTTATGAAATGTCCGGATTTAAACCTAAGGATATCCAAGTAGCAGAAGTCCATGATTGCTTTACTATAGCAGAAATAGTAGCTTTAGAAGATTTAGGTTTCTATGAAAAGGGTAAGGCTGTTGAGGCAATTAAAAATGGAGAAACAAAGCGAGATGGGTCATTACCCATTAATACAAGTGGAGGATTAAAGAGTAAGGGTCATCCTGTGGGTGCTACAGGAGCAGCATTCTGCGTGGAAGTTTTTAAACAAATGAGAGGAATTGCAGAAAGGAATAGACAAGTAAAATTTGATGTGGAACGTATGCTAGCACATAATCTAGGTGGATCAGGAGCTACATGCGTTGTTACAATATTTGAAAAGTAGAGAGGTGAAAAAAATGTCAGAAAGTGAGAGAGATTTTACTATAAAAAGCTATATGGATTTTTTAGCTGAAAAGAAATTAATGGGATCAAAATGCAAGCTTTGCGGTGCTGTATTCGTTCCTGTTAGAAAATTGTGTACTAGTTGTAATAAAGCAAATATGGAATGGGTAGAAATGTCAGGAAAGGGTAAAATTGCTGCTTTTACGAGTATTACCGTGGGAACTCCTTTTTTTGTAGAAAAAGGATATGGTAGAAATAAGCCATACTGTTTCTCTGTAATAAAACTTGATGAGGGACCTATGGTCAGTGGACAATTAGTAGGCGTAGATGAAAGTAAACCCGAGACTATTAGTGTAGATATGCCAGTTAAGGTAACATTTCTCGAAACTGAAATTAAAGGTGAAACGAGAGTAGATCTAGGTTTCGAGCCTATTTAAAACTTTAAACCTCTTTTTTATTTTTTAATATTTATTTAATGATTTCATATTCTATAATTGGTGGGTTATAATTAAGAAGCAGTTCAAAATAATAATCCTTAGTAGCCTCATTTTTATATCTATATTTTCAATTTTCATTCCAAATTTTTTTGAAAGTAATCTAAAAGTTCAAAATGTAGATATAGAATTAAATTTTAATGAAGAAAACGCATTCCAATATATTCAAGATCAATTAGATATAGGATATCGAATTCCGGGAACACAAGAAAGAGTCAACTGTGCAAATTATTTTATTTCTAAATTTCAAGAAATAGATAGTAATTTCACATATATCCTCCATAATTTTACTGTTCTTTCAATTGAATGTCAGAATGTATTATTCAAATTAAATAAAAATTATAGTAATATTGTTATAATAGGAGCTCATTATGATACTCGCGCTAAAGCAACTAAAGATATAACTAACCCAGACGATCCTGTACCAGGTGCTAATGATGGAGCCAGTGGATGTGCTGTTCTTCTTGAACTAGCTAAAGTAATCTACGAAAGAAGAAATAATTTATCTTGCCAAATATGGTTTTTATTTTTTGATGCAGAAGATCAAGGAAATGATGTTGATTATGGAATTGATGGGTGGGGATGGTGTGAAGGTTCTGAAAAATTTGTAGATGAGATTGATAATTTTTATAATTCTGAAAATGAGACTTTTGATTGCATGATTTTATTGGATATGGTAGGTGGAGTTAACTTGAGATTTATAAACGAGCAGTACTCAACATCATCACTCTTAGATGAAATATTTGAAATCGGGAGAAATTTAGGGTATATTTATGAATTTCCCAAAGATGCTACTTCTAATTATATAATCGATGACCATAAAGCCTTTGTAGACAATGGTATACCATCAGCAGATT
>JBHLNY010000152.1:0-5269 GCA_048941065.1 Promethearchaeota archaeon | reverse complement strand
GAATGGAAGCCGGAACTAAGAATCAATTATGTTACAGTAAATGCACAAATATCACAAATTATGACAATTTTTCCAAATCATCTAGATGGTGCAAGGCTGATAACTCATCAGGGTATGATATAATCGATGACCATATAGCCTTTGTAGACAATTGTATACCATCAGCAGATTTGATTATTAATTTTTGGAATAATCCAAATTGGCCACACCATCACACTATAAATGATAATCTCTCTTACATCTCAAATCATAGCTTAAGTGTAACTGGTAAAACAGTAGAACAATTCATATACAATAATTACTTTGCAAACTTAAGTGATAATTATAGTGGCAGTTATCCATGGGATGAAGATTTTAACCTTCAAGAAATAAAAATGATCTCTTTTATAATAACCATTATAGCATTACTGGGAGTAGTGGTAGTTTTAATCTCTTTTTTTAAAAACCACAATTAGATACAGAAAGTAATTGAAGAATACAAATCTTATGTATTATATTAAGGTTATATTCAAAATTTTAAATTATTTCTTAGTGCCTAAAATTGCTCGATGATTTGTTTCATCCAAATAAATCTCTAAAAGATTAAAAGAGCTAAAAATTTGATGAATTTCATCTAAAGTGAAGAAATGATGTGGAAGTCCTTTTTCTGGACCTTTTTGAGGGATATACGTTCCTTTTTCAACCTCTTTTAATTGCCAATTTTCTAATTTAGAACCTGTTCCTAATACTGGAAATGTAATGAAAATTATTCCCTTGTTTTTTAAAATTCTACCTATTTCTTTAATAGTGAAAAGAATATCTTTCATTAAATTATGATGAATTACTTGAATTGAAATTACAACATCAAAAAAGTTATCTCCATAAGGAAATTTTTCCTCCATTCGATGTAGTTGTAATTCTCCATCAAGTCCTTCTTCATTTAACCATTGTCGTGAAATTTCTAAAGCTTTAGGAGCTGCATCGACCCCATAAACTTTAAATCCATTTTTAGAAAAAAATATTAGGTGTCGACCAGTACCGCATCCTAAATCTAAGATTTTTTTGAATCCTCTCTCTTTGAATGTAATTAATAATCTTTCCATATCTGGATGAGGTTTTTCAAAAACTTTTCCTTTCTCTGTAAAGATATCGTTCCAATCTGGCATTTAGAAATATAAATTCCAAAGATTTAAAAAATATATATTTTTAAATTTGAATTAATCAGATTCACATTCCCAATAATATTTACCATATTTTTCTTTAAATGCCTCAGCAACTTCATTAATTTTGGGTTTTATAAATTCACATCCCTCTTTAATACATTCATAAGTAACAGGTAAAGGTCCTAAAACTTCACCATCAACTTGACAAAGATAAGGTTCTTCTGCATCTTCTTTCAACATCTCAACTCTAACCTTTTTACTTTTATATGTATGAATATTAGGATGGGGAACGAGAGTTGCCTTATACATTCTATTGAAGTGTCGTAATAATTTGAATTTTCCAATATCAACTATACTAATATCGAAAACTCCATCATCAACTTGAGCAGTTTGGCATATATACATCCATCCACCATAACTTGGACCATTACCAACAGCTAAACAATTTGCAAATCCCTTATAAGTAGTATTATCCATTATCACCTTCACTTGTTTATTTTTCCAAGGAAATAAAGCTTTTAAAACTTGAACTACGTAGTTAGCAGTTCCTTCAAAATGTTTTTTAGCCTCATTCGTTCGCTTCGTCACTTCAGCATCAAAACCTTGACTCCCAATCCCAAGAAAATATCTTTCTACACCTGCATCAGTTCTGGCAAAACCAATATCAACCTTGCCAGTATGACCATCAGCAATAATCTCACAGGCTCTTTTAATATCAGGACGAATGCCAATAGCACCAGGTATATCATTTCCAGTCCCCATAGGAATAAATCCACATAAAGCTCCTTCATTGTCACTTTGGATTACACCGTTCATCGTTTCATTACAAGTTCCGTCACCTCCAGCACCAATTACCCGAAATCCCTCCTTAGCTAACTTTTTAGCCAATTCTATTGCATGTCCTGCAAAACCAGTTTTATGTAATTGGTAGGGAATATTTAACTTATCTAAACATTTTTTCATATATTCAATATCTTTCTTTGTTCTCTTTTCTTTCCCTGCAATAGGGTTATAAATAATGGCATGGGTTTCCATCTTAATCAACATTACTGTTTAATTTGCATATCTTAAATTCAAAAAAAATTCAATTATTAACTTCTTAAATTTTAAAAGATATAAAACTATTTTTAAATCAACTTTAAGAGTATCAATTAGAATTTTGTTGAAGGGGTTACTCTTAGAAGTTCTGAATTCAAAAAACCTTAACTCCATTAAAAAATTTCATTCTGTTTAAGTTTCACGCCATTCACAGCCACAATCAGCGCAACAGCATTTTTTCCCATAAATTCGAGGATAATCCATTAATATAATGGATTTATCATAAATTTCATGAATGAGTCCTTCATTACCACAACTTGGACATTTTCTGCGACCGAGAGGCTTATCGATTACTAGTATTCCATTTTCGGAAGAATGTAAGGAAATTGGGGTTGATTCTTTTGAAGTAGTTAGTCTTTCTAGAGTATCATAAAAATTTTCAGTAGAAAGCTCCTCACTAACTGGCTTAATTTTATCTTCTATTTCTTTATTTATTAACTCTTCATCATTAATCATTATAACATAGCCTTTTACGATGGAGCTAATTTCATCTTTTTCGGGTAATCGACCATATTTTTCTTGAAAATTCTCAATAAATGTTTCTGCATCTGAATGTTCAATATCATATCCTTTCCTTTGAATCATTTTTACGATATTGCTTATAATTTCATCTTTAGAGAAGATTTTTTCCACTTCTTCGTCTAACTCATTTAGATTCTCAAGATTTTTCCTTATTTCACTCCATATTTGATTTATTTGAGCATCTGAGATTTTACCATTAATTTTTATATAAATCTTTTTCTCTGGTTCTTTTAATATGGTTATTTTATTTTCTTTTTGTAATTCTTTATCAACATTTTCATCAAAGTAATTAATTCGAAAAAGAGAATTTCCTAATTTAGCAGTTTTAGTGGAATATTTTAAACTTTTTTGTAATACATCTTCCATTATTTTTTGAATGTCATTATCACTTTTATTACTTACATCAAAAGACTGAGTTCTCTCAAGCATTTAATACAGCCTTACCCTATTATAAATGTATAGTATGCTAACTTTAGTGAATAATTATCAACTAGATATTATTGTTTAAAAATTCTACCCATCCTGTCAAACTTAGTAATAATATTCAGATATATAAGTTGAATGCAGTATCTTTAGCTTTATCATTCAAAATAAATGATTTAAAAAATTGATCAACTTAAATTCTCCATTTTTAGTTTTATTTAATATGTTTAACAAAAATTTATATTAATTTTTTTATTTAATAGTCCATAGAATACTAGTTTTATTAAGATGGAACGAATTAAACTAAAATCGTCCTCAAAAAAGGAAAAGGAAAGTACAACAAAAAAAAAAGTTATCACTGCAGTCATATTAATCGTTTTTGCATTTTCAGGTTCATTTTTAATATATTTTATCATGCAAATTTCCTTAGATACTAAAGTTCCTATGGTTGTAGTAATCTCACCAAGTATGGAACCTAAAATCAATGTAGGTGATTTACTATTTGTGAAAGGTAAAGATCCAGCAGATATAAAAAATGGCACAATTGAAGGAAAAGAGGGAGATATCATTGTTTTTGATGCAAGTGGGATATGGGTAAATCCACCTGCTGATCCAGTCGTACATCGTGTGGTTGGCAAACGGTATGATAATGGTTGGTTATTTACAACTAAAGGAGATGCAAATACTTTCCCTGATTCAGCAGAAGTTCCAGCAAATAAAATATTTGGGGTTGTATGTGGAAGAATTCCTTACATAGGATGGGTCAAAATCGTATTAACTGATTCAGGACTCTTGATCCCGCTTCTTATAATCATTTCCATTATTCTTGTAATAAGCATAATATGGGATCTAATTAAAAAAGAAGAGGAAGAGAAAGATATTAATGAAAAGAAGAATATTTACGACGAGAAAAAAACCAAAACTGAAATAGAGATTGATTTTACCAAACAAAACCAAAATATATAAAACATTAATATAAATTTTATTAAAAATTAGATCAAATACGATTATATTGAAGATCTAAAATAAATCGTCTAAAAATAAAAAAAACTTAAAATTAGAGAAAGGTGAATATTAAATGGCATGGACACCTCCAAGCAAATTTACCGTAATTATTAGCTTTCTCATATGTATATTTGGGATATTTATCTTATACGATGTAGCTTTTTTAGCTCCTGATTATATATTACCAGAATTTACTATTGGAGATTACAACAGAGCTGAAACATGGGTCATTATTGCAATGATTGTGTTATTTCTTGCTTGGTTTCTAATGTTTCTTGGGGTTAGATTAAAAGGATTATAATAAAATTTAACTTTTTTTTCTTATTTTTCTATTTCTAGCAGTTGTTATTAATTTTAATTTTAAATATCAAGATAAATATTATATATGTATCCGTCAATTCTAATTTCACCATAAAATCTTAATTAAAAAATTGTTAAAAAAGTGTAAAAAATGTCGTACAGTCCCCCTAAAAAGACAACTGTGATCCTTTCATTTATCATTCTAGCTTTAGGTATAATTCTAGGACTTACATTCATCTATGAACCAGACGTTATTTATGATCTTTTTTCTGATATTCCAATTGAAGATTTCACTAAAACATTTATGACCATTTGTTTTTCCTTAACCCTTCTTGGCTGGTTACTTTTATATCTTGGAGTGAGATTGAGAGGAGTTTAAAATCTATTTAATTTATTTTTTTTCCTTTTTTATTTTTAAAAAATATATAATTTTAAGAAATTTTCTTTAAAGTATAAAGATCTCATTCTGAGAAATTAGATATTTTTATTAGTTGGACAATAAAATTTAAAAAATTTCAAAAATTTGAATCAAATGTATACTCGTAATTTGAAATTAAAATTACGATACAACATTAATGCATAAAAACAAAACAACAAAAAAACAAAAAAGCAAAAAATAAGCTAGAAAATTTAAAAGACGTAGAGGTAATTAAAATGGCAAAAGAAAAAGAATCAAATTCTGTTTTCGTGGGTCGTCGTCCTACAATGAATTACGTAATGGCGACCATGATGATCCTTAACAAAGGCGAAGAATGCACTGTTAAGGCTCGTGGTAGAGC
>JBHLNY010000151.1:0-7873 GCA_048941065.1 Promethearchaeota archaeon | reverse complement strand
TGACCAAAAATTTAATCCAAATTTAAAACAAAAAATCAATAAAAAAACTGTTAAGAAAATTATTACTAATTATTTAGATTTAGCAAACGTGGATAATGCCTTTAGGGCTTTAAATACTTATTGGAGTAATTTACTTGGTAAACTAACAGTTAAAACACCAGATATTCATACAAATAGAATGGTAAATATTTGGAATCCTTATCAATGTATGATTACTTTTAAAATATCAAGATCCGCTTCATTCTTTGAATCGGGAATTAGTAGAGGAATAGGATTTCGTGATTCTAATCAAGATTTATTAGGTATTATGCATATGGTTCCAATGCAAGCTAAAGAGCGCATATTAGATTTAGCAGCAACTCAACTTAAAACAGGTGGAGCCTATCATCAATATCAACCACTTACAAAACAAGGTAATCATAGAATTGGTATCGGTTTTAATGATGATCCGCTTTGGTTGGTATTAAGTGTTGCAACTTATTTAAAAGAAACAGGAGATTGGAAAGTATTAGATGAACAAGTACCCTATGAAAACGAACCAGGAACAGAACAGCCTCTTTTAAATCATTTAAAATGTAGTTTACAATATATTCATAATCAGTTAGGCCCTCATGGATTACCTCTTATTGGACGTGCGGATTGGAACGATTGTTTAAACTTAAACTGTTTTTCGGAAATTCCTGATGAATCTTTCCAGACAATTAAAAATAGAGAGAGTAAGGTAGCAGAATCGATCTTTATAGCAGCATTATTTATTATAGCAGCAAAAGATTTCGCTGAAATCCTTGAACAGAAAGATTTAATTGATGAATCGAGAATTTATCTCAAATGGGCAGAAGAAATGCGTTTTACAATCTCAGAAAATGGTTGGGACGGTGAATGGTTTCTTCGAGCTTATGATCATTTTGGACGTAAAGTAGGCTCTATTGAATGCGAAGAAGGTCAAATCTACATTGAACCACAGGCATTTTGTATTTTTGCTGAAGTTGGTATAAAGGAAGGCTTTGCAGAAAGAGCACTCGATTCTGTGAAAAACATTTTAGCTAGTCCACATGGTATTATGCTTCTTCAGCCAGCATACTCTCAATATTATTTACATTTGGGTGAGATCACAACCTATCCTCCAGGATATAAAGAAAATGCTTCAATTTTTTGTCATACTAATCCTTGGATTATGATTGCTGAAACGATGTTGGGGCGTGGTGATCAAGCTTACGATTATTATACTCGGATTAATCCTTCAGTTAGAGAATCAATTAGCGAAGTTCATCGCTGTGAACCATATATTTATGCTCAAATGATAGCTGGAAAAGATGCTACAACATATGGAGAAGCTAAGAACTCTTGGCTAACCGGTGCAGCAGCTTGGAATTTTATAGCTGTAACGAATTGGATTCTTGGTATACAACCTACTTATCATGGATTATCTATTTCACCAAATGTTCCTAAAGATTGGTCTGGATTTCAAGCGACTCGAATTTTTCGTGGTGTAAAATATCATATTTCTGTAGAGCGTGTTGGTATTGGTAATAAATCAATAATTTATATAAACGACAAAAAAATAGAAGGAAATACTATTCCAATACCTTCTTTAGGGATTAAAGAAGTATTTATAAAAGTTAAAATCACATAAATGATAATACTATACATATTTGACTTTTTTTTTATAAACTAAGTTATTTGGTGCAATTTACTAATAATTGAGATTTATTTTTAAAAATAGAATTACGATAGAGTCAATCATTATTTTTAAGAAAATATCTGAAATCTAATCTATCAAATGTTTAAAAATAATTATAGCTTTTAACGAAAGTTATATTAGTTTGATTTTGATCTTGCAATATTGAATTTAAATCAAAAATGATTATTATGATTAATAAAGAAGATAAATATAATGCCTTAAGAGTTCGGATGTCACCTCTAGAATTAGAATTTCTAGATGCATTTTGCGAAATTAATAAGCAATCTCGTTCAAAGATTGTGAAAAATGCATTAAAATCTTATCTTTACCGCAATATTGATAATAAAAAGAGGCCAAACAAAAAAGTTATTTTTAGTCAAAATATGCTTAAGCCATTATTAGATAATGCTGATAAGAAATTAATCAAGCAAATTGCTGAAATCTCTTTTCAAAATGGTGTTTCAGATCATAGATATCTTGATAATATGTTAGATACTTTAAAAAAAGGTAGTATCCCAACAGATTACACATTAGATCTTGAAGGACGAATAAAATCTCTGATAGAAAACGTTTTTGCTCCAGATGCCCAAAATTGGTTTGATAGTATTAGGTATGGTTGGAATAAGAAAATAATGGTAATTGGCGGAAAACATAATCTTGGGAGAAATTTTTCACGTTTTATTAAATATCTAATGATAAAATATATGAAAATTTATAGTTATGAATTAATATCAAAAGAGTTCCGTGAATGCAGATCAGAATACAATGACAAATTAATTTATGTGATTATATTACATTTTGGTCCAAGTTCTTTTAGATCATAAATCTAAGGATAATTTTTAGTGTTCCTTTATAGTTTTAAGTTTCTTATTGCCCATTGGCAATTTCTGCTGTTTTTCTTTGTTGTTGAGAAATAATTAAATTCTCTGGTTTCTTTTCAGGTTTTTTAGATTTAGTGATTTTTAATTGATCCTCAATCTTAGCTTGATTCATAATATCATTTAATTCTTCTGAAATCATTGAACTTGTCATTCCCATATTATGAAGCATTTCTAATCCACTCATCACTACTGTTTTAAAGAACCTCGGAAGATTTTTAGTCATCCATCCAAATTTTCCAAAGGGATTCAGATATCTTTTTGCTTGAGATTTCATCCACCCATTAAGGTAGTAAGCAGAATATGCTTCACCAACTAATCGGTACATTTCTTTCGATGTAAGCTGATCAGTCCGCATCATTGAGTGGAATAAGTCGTAATGCTTATAATTGTTGCTTGTAATCATGCCTTTTTCTTTCATCTCATCATAGAACGTAGTTCCTGGAAAGGCAGTTATTGGAGTAAACTGAATACAAGATAAATTAAGCGATTTTGCAAATTGGATGTTTTGTCGAACCATTGTTTTAGTTTCTCCTGGAAATCCTATTATAACACCTCCAAAAATCGATATTCCACGATCTTGTAACATCGCGACAACTTTTCTCACCATCTCAGGGGTAGTATTTTGTTTATTCATGGCATCAAGACTTTGTTGATGAACAGATTCGATTCCAAGGAAGACTTGCCTCATCCCTGCCTTATGCATAAGATCAATTAACCATTGATCTCGATATAAAGTATCTACTCGAGATTGACATGAGAAATACATTTTATTAGGAACTCCAGATTTAATTAAAGTTTCAAGAATTTTTTTCGTTCTCTTGACTTTTATTGTGAAATTATCTTCACA
Organism: Promethearchaeota archaeon; assembly: GCA_048941065.1. GTDB lineage: Archaea > Asgardarchaeota > Lokiarchaeia > Sigyniarchaeales > SOKP01 > Loki-b32. Next base: position 4,464 of record JBHLNY010000151.1, on the reverse strand, counting down.
GAAAAAGATGAAATCATTTTTCCAGTCAATATCGTATACTTCCTGCATTACTCGATTCAAACTTTTGGTCCTATAGCTTATATAGTGAGTAGGATCTTTCCACATTTTAGTGATACAACAAAATTTACATGAATGTGGGCAACCACGTGAAGTTTCCATTTGTGCTACTCTTGTTCCCAAATAAATATATTTTTTATCTTGGAGAAGATCCCTACGGGGTAATGGAAAATTATCCATATTCGGTTCTAATCTACGATCCTTGTTGTGTTTCACTATTCCTTCTTCATTTTTATAAGAAACTCCATCTATATTCTTTAAGGAAATTTGCTTTCTATTTCCATCAATGAAGTCTATTAATTCTTTAAACGTATGTTCCCCTTCTCCTCTTATTGTATAATCAACAGATGGTTGTTTAGCTACATATTCAGGAGCTAATGTTGGATGGTAGCCCCCAAGAACTGTGATACATCCTTGTTTTTTAGCCATTTCGGCTATTTCAAGGGCATGAGAGATTTGAGGTGTCATCGAAGTTATAGCAACCACATCATTTTTATTCAATTCTCTCCGAAATTGATGTTCATTATATTTATGAACTTTAAAATCGAATAGTTTAGCTCCATGTTCAGGAACCATAGCAGCTATTGAAATCAGGGCTAAAGGAGCACCTTTAATAATAGCATCCAATCCAGATTGGAGACGAGCGGGATTGATATATAAAATTTGCATTATTATTTTCATCTATTTTCTCTTCAGATTTATGCTAAACTAATACTATCATCACAAAATTATTTTACTAATTTTAAGAAATAATCCCATAGCATAAATTTAAAGAACTTTATATGAAATAATATAAATAAATAAATTATTTAAACGTTATTGTTAGATCTACATTGTGTTTGTTCTAGATATATAGGAAAGAAGTATATCGAGAACCGAATCATCTCAATGTTAATTATCTTATAACTATAATTCATTCATATAATTATCTTTTTAACGTTTTTAGTTAAAATTAATAGTGTAGCATTAAGTTATACACCATTTTCCTTTGAATATTGAGTATTCAAATATTGAATAATGATAAAAATTATCGCAATTTTAATATTGTGAACTATCTATAGAGTATTTAATTAATCACTTTAAAGTGAATTTTAGGACTTAAATTTATGGTATTCATACCCCGTTAAATAATTAATAAAGAAGTTAAACAAATGGTAAGCTATTATAGAGAGAAGCTTTCTGCATTAAGGTTAAAAAAATGTTATGATATTGCTCCACCTAGAGTTCAAAAATACTTGAAAGCAGAAATGGATCATATTGTAGAAAAAATTACATCTAAAGATATTGTTTTAGAATTAGGATGTGGATATGGGCGTGTTATCTCTCAAATTGCCAAAAAAGCAGCTAAGGTAGTAGGAATTGATAATGCATATTCTAATTTGATTGTAGCAAAAAAAATGCTTAAACACAATTCAAATTGCTTTTTATTAGTGATGGATGCAGCTAGTTTAACATTTCGTAGTCATATATTTGATTTAGTTGTCTGTATTCAAAATGGGATCTCAGCATTTCATACTGATAAAAATAAGTTAATAGAAGAAAGTATTCGGGTTACTAAAGCTAGTGGATTTGTGATTTTTTCTAGTTATTCCGACAAATTCTGGGAAGATAGATTAGAATGGTTTGAACTACAATCTAAATATAGTTTAATTGGAGAAATAGATTATGAAAAAACTAAATATGGGACTATTGTATGTAAGGATGGGTTCACAGCAACAACAATAAGCCCAGAAGAATTTCTATCTCTTACTTCTAAATTTCATGTTGAATCTAAAATAGTGGAAGTTGATAATTCAAGCCTTTTTTGCGAAATTCAAAATCCAACGAACAATAAAAACTAAACTATCAAGTATTAGTTCCCATTAACTTATATTATCTTCTTTTATTCTTTAAGCTCAAAAGTTTTATATTATTAGAAAGCAAATTACATTTATGCAATTTGGCGAATTTGGGAAAAAATATTTACTTCTTGGTCTCCGAATAGGGAAATTAATAGATGGATATATAGATGCTTATTATGGTCCACCAGAATTAAAGAATATGGTTGATAAAGAAAGTACTCAATCACCAAAGAAACTTCTTACGGCATGCAAAGATCTTCAAAAGAAATTATCTCATCAAGAGTTTGTAGATGAACGAGTTAAATTTTTAGGAAAAATACTTAGAGCTATGGAAACCTCATTAGAATTTTTGAATGGTAAGAAAATTCCATATTTAGAGCAAGTTTATAGAATATATGACATTAAACCAGAATTGACTGATGATTCTGTGTTTTATAACTTAACGAATATGTTAGATAATTTATATGAGGGCCCTGGTAGCTTAGCTGAACGTTTGGATACAATTCAGAAAAAGCGTGATGTATCTGAAAATAAAATTGAAATTACTTTTCGAAGAGCTACTGAAATTGTGCGTGAGCAATCAAAAAAATTGTTCCCTGGTTTATTACCTGATGGAGAGGAATTTGCGATTAATTTAGTTAAAAATGAGCCTTGGGGAGCATATAATTGGTATTTAGGTAATTTTAAATCTAAAATAGATGTAAATACTGATATTCCTAATGATTGGGCTAAAATTTTACTAACTGCTGCACATGAAGGTTATCCTGGTCATCATATGGAGCATGCTGTTAAAGAGAAATTACTTTATATCGAGGAACAAAGGTTTGAACATTGTATTTTACTAGTTCCTACACCTGAAGCAGTAATTTCAGAAGGTCTTGCTAACACAGGACTTGATGTCTTATTTTCTCCACAGGAAATAGCAAAAATATCTCTTGAAGAATTATGTCTAGATCCTAAAGATGAATACTCACTAGATAAATTAGTTGCTGAAAGGGAAGCTATTAAGAAAGCATATGCTTTATTGAATAATATAGCAATTCTTGCTCATGTAGAGGAGTGGTCTGATGATCAATTAATAAAATATGTGCTAAACTTCGGTTTAATAACAAAAAAGCGCTTAAAACAACATTTAATATTCATTCATCATCCCTTATGGTCAACCTATGTATTTAATTATTTTATAGGTGAAATGATGATTAAAAAGAAATTCGGTCAACGACCTTCTCCAGAAGATTTCAAAATGCTCTTAACGCGACCAATTTTACCTTCAGATCTCCTTTAATTAAATATTTTAAGAAAACTTATTTAAGCTAGGTACATAATGTTCTTTTTATATTAGATAGAGAACTAAAACCTTTATTATTCTTTATAAATTATAAATTATTAATTACAAAGTATCAAATGAAATTGAAGAAATATGTCGTTACCGGCTAAGAAAGCAATTGAAATTGATGAGAACATTACTCATTATATTTACAAGATGCTGAATCATGAAATGATATTAAAGTATGATGAATCAAAATGTATAGAATGTGGGTTTTGTCATCGTGTCTGCCCTGTAACCGTATCTATCTACGATGAACCTTTAAAAAAAACTGCTATTGGAACTCCAGAAGAAATGGGAATAGAATCTGAGAAAAGAATTGTAGTAGATACCAATAAATGTATATGGTGTGGCAGTTGTAGCTGGATTTGTCCAGGTTATACATTAGAACTTTTAATTAATGGAGAGAGTAAGATTTTATTGGTAGAAAATGGGTCTCTTCCAGAATTTGAAGAAGAAATTCGAACCCTAGAGAATGGTAATAAGGTCCGAAAAGTAGTTGAGGGGAGTATAACAATTACGTGTAATGAAGGGGATACAAAAATCATTGATCAGTTCGCAGATGAGTGTTCTGTTGGAGCTATGACCCGTAAAGAAAAGGATATCGAAGTAGACAGGGATAAATGCATTTTATGCTTTAAATGTACAGAGGCATCAAAAAATTATGAAAATATAAGTGTTGAAGTTCATCGAGACCGTTTTAAACAAGTAAAAGGAGAACCTTCTTCAGTGTGGAATGGTATTATGCTACGTGTTCTAGGGAAAGAGGGAAAAATAAAAGGTATTATGAGTCGTAGTCAGAATAAGCTAGCTGATGCAGTAATACGATTAATGGGAAAAGAAGAACAGGAAGAAGAAGGGTAATCTAATTAATTACTATTTTTCAACTATTTTTATAAAAAAAAGTTTATTTCTAATCTTCTTCATTTAAGGGTATTTTTGATGTAAATTCTTTATAAAGTCATCCAGCTCCTTCATGGATTTTTTTTCTTTAGCATAAGCAGCTTTCCCACATTCGTCTTCTAAATCGAAGCATGATGTAATATAAGCTTTATTCATAATCGTTAACATGGATTTTGTAAAGAAGATAAATTCTGTTTGGTATTTAACTATTTGTTTAGCTAAATTAAGGGTTTCAGAATCAAGTTGATCAAGTGGTAAAACTCTGGTTGGAAAATTAATATTTTGTAATTCTTCCACACCAACTCGATCTGCTGTAAAAAGTAACTGTTTTGCATA
>JBHLNY010000150.1:0-7959 GCA_048941065.1 Promethearchaeota archaeon | reverse complement strand
AAACTTGGAGAACAATTTTTATTAGAAAAATTCTATAAGAAGGCTAAAAGGAGTTTTCTTAAAGCAGCTGAGTTTGCTGCAATAATTCAAGAAGATGAGATTGTATCATTTCTAGAAAATAAAGCAGAACAAGTAAGTAATTTTCCTGCTTTGATTAAAGAACGTGAGACCCTCCATAAAGATTTACAAAATGTATTTAACGAATTAGAGAATAATAAATTATATCTTTATGGTGATTTAGCAGAACCTATTGACAGATTATTATATATAGCTAACAATCTTGAAGAACATGAATTATCAGACACTTTAACAGAATTACGAAAAAGTACCTATAATGCTACTCAATTAGCTAAAGAGCTATATAGATTAGATAAAAAAATAAAGGAACTCTTTAATAAAGTTTAATCATTTTCTGAGTTAGAGGAATCTTCTTCTACCACAGGAGGTGTATATTCACCAATATCTGGAAAGATTATTTTTGCCATATTCCATCCTTCTTGTGTAGGAAACTTCAAAGCATTTTCTATTAATTTCTCTCCAATTTCATTATTTAGTTCGACCCTGTGTATTTCAGGATTATTTTTTAAAATCATTTCATATTTAGCTCCACCAGTGCCAGTTGGTACAATTAAAATTCCAGCATCGATTGCTTTTTCAGTTATAGCATCTTTTAATCGTTTAGCTGCATAATATCCCGCTACACCAGCACTACGATCAAAAGTTTTAATAGATGGTATCTCTATACCCCATTTTCTACCTTCAGCTTGAATTAAAGCAGCTAATGTTTGTGCTCTTTTTCCAAGCTTGAATTTAAATTCCATTTGCGTCTTGAATTTCTTTCCTTTTTCTTCTCCTATCATATTTATGCATTTTAAAGTAGCACCAGCAATAGATTGAGGATTTACTTCTATGGAATATTCCTCCTCAGCTAAAATATCTTCAATTGTTTTTTTAACAATTTCTCTCGGTTTTGAAAAATCTATTGCTTCTTCTTCAACTTCAGTTGGAGGTTTAGCTGTTGCAACAATTTCAGCACCGACTTTCAGAAGTTCATCTACAGTCATCTCATCCATTACTACTTTATCTATAAATCTTCTACATAGTTTTATAGAATTTCTTGGATTCCCTTGGGTTTTGTCATATATCATTTCTAATAATTTCTCATTTAATGGAAATAATGGATATAATGGAGGATTCAAGTTATTTTCCTCCCAAAACGCTTCCATGGATTTTGAAAAAAATATTTTCAAATCGTTTAAGCTGAATGGTTTTAAATCTTGTTCAGGTTCCATTCGTGATCTTAGTGGAGCATCAGCAATCTCAATAATCCTTGGCCAGATCTCTTTTAGTACTGCAATTGTAATTACAAGACCCTTGACTTCGTTATATAGTCTTTTTAATATTTCTAAGAATTTGCGCTCTGCTACTTCTCCGAGCATTCTATATGGGGATTCAAGTTCATCAAAATAAAGAATAAGAACCCTATCTAGATTTTCTGTGATAATTTTAATCATACTAAGACAGGTGTCATCTTCCTCGAGTACAGAATTAATACCAATTTCACTTAATTCCTCATCTTCCAAATCTTCTCCAAGAAGCCATCTCTCTGCTAATGCTTTTTTATTCTTATCTAATTGATATGTAACGAAGGCTTTTACACAATCAGCAAAAACACCTGGGAATTCTCTTATTCCTTTTTGTATTACCTCATCGATTTTAGGTTTTTGGAACAATCCGGCTTTTTTTCCGCCCCATTTCTCAATTAATCTCTCAGAAACAATATCTAAGAGTTCAGGTCCACATTCCTCTATTATACAAGTATAAACATGAAGTAGTACCCTTATACTTGCGGGAGGACTTGGAACGTAAACAATTGTCCAATTTACAGGTTCTAATTGCCCTACTTCTAATTCTTGTGATTCTACGGCATTTTCTAATTTTTTTTTGTTTTCTCTTTCTTTATCCTTGAAGGCATGATATGCATGGGTCTTCCCTGATCCTGCTGATCCTAGGATTGGGATCAACCTACTACTTCGATCTCGGTAAGTTTGGCGTACTAATCGATATACTTCTCTGTCTATATAGCTTCTTGGCCTAGCTATATCAACCTGATCTGAGATATCACCCCTACTGACGAAATTCGAGAAAGGAAGGACTGGTGATTCACGGAGGACATCGAGATACATATTTTTATCATCGTCGCTTAACTCACTATACATAAGTTCCGATTTCCTCTTGATTTTATGATATTAACTAATTTTTTTTTGATTTAAATTAAATTTATTAACATAAACAATTTTTTATAGATTATAAGCTATTTAGTTTTTAGCTATTATAATATTTAATTAATAATTTTACCTATTAAATTTATTTGATATTAAGATAATTAAAAATACTATGGAGATGATAAAGATTGCCTAAAAATAATGAAGATGATGAGGAGGATGAAGAAAACCCTTTCGATTTTTTTAAATTTTTTGAAGATCCCAATAAATTTATGATTGATCCAAATAAATTGTTTAAGGATAAACAATTCAAAAGCTGGTTCAGAGAAATATTTGACAAAATTTTAAAAAGCTTCCCACCTGAGTTTCAGAATCTCTCTCCAGAGGATATTGCAAAAGAACTTATGAAAAATAAATCCAAATTTGGTTTTCCAATAATGTACGGTTTCAATATAAATATTGGTCCTGATGGTAAACCCACCATAGACTCTTTTGGAAATCTTCAACCAAAACCTTATTCAGGGAAGCCAATTGTAAAATCAAAAAGAGAACCCTTAGTAGAAGTGAATGAAGAAGAAACCAAAATTATCGTAATAGCTGAAATGCCTGGAGTCGATCGAGACGATATCGAGCTTCAAGCAGAGGATATTAATAGTATAACAATTTCTACTAAAGAAAATGCTAATAGACATTATTACAAAAAAGTTGAATTACCTTCGGCAATTAATTCAGATTATGCCAAAGCAAGGTACAGAAATGGTATCCTCGAAATTGAATTGAAAAAAGTTGATAAAAAGCAAACAAAAATTGAGATCGATTAATTATTTAACTATTCTTAGAAATTATACTAATAAAATTTATTAAATTCATCCTTATAAATTCATATTTATACTTTAAAAATCTAGATATTAACCTTTATTAACTATAATATCGTCATTATCAAATAACATTCTAATTTAATTAAAATTTGGATCTTTAAGATGTCTGAAAAAGAAAAATATTTATCTAGAAATGGATTGCTTATCATTGGAGCTATAGCTCTAATTATTCTCTTAATAGGCGTAATACTCTATGCTTTAGGATTTAATGAAGAATTTTATAGTGAAAGCTCTACTGTCCGAGCAATATTTGGAGCGATTACATATCTTGGTGAAGCTATTACATTTGTAATTTTAACTGCAATCATATTTATAGCTTTTGACAAGAAATTAGCCAAAAGGACTATCTTACCTCTATTATTCTCATATTATCTTAACCATTTGGTTAAAGAGGTATTCCAAGACACAAGGCCAGATACAAATATCGATCTTGATGAAGATTATGACCTTATTGAACCATCATATGGATTCCCATCTGGTCATGCACAAAATGCAACATGTTATTGGGGATATATGGCTAATGAATTCAAAGATAAACCTAGACCCATGGGTGTCCCTATTATACCAGTTATTCTCTCAGTAATTATTTTTCTCGTCGCCATATCAAGAATGATTATTGGTGTACATGATCTTCAAGATGTAATTGGGGGGCTTTTAATAGGTATTGGATTCTTATTATTATTTATCTACTTAGAACCAATCTTTACTGTACAATTTAATAAGCTTAGTTTTCAAATAAAATTAATTTTAACAATTTTTATCGCGATTTTATTATTTGTGATACCAACATTATTATTCCCGAGTGCTGGTTTAGGATTAGTTGATGATCCTCCTAAATACCCAGATGAGGGTGCATTTGCTCAAGTAGGAGGAGTAATATTAGGATTTGGTATAGGTTATCTGTTAGAACATGAATACATTAAATATGAGCCAAAGGAGTTAAGTAGGAAACAAAAATTGCTTAATTTAGTTCTAGGATTAATAATTCTTCTCGCATTATTCATACCATTTGAGTATGTTTTAGAATTTAATAGTGTCTTCTATAGATTTGGTCGTTACGCTGTACTATCGTTTGTATTAACTTACGTGCTTCCCTTAATCTTTAAAAGAATAAATAAGAAATAATTTACTTTTTTTTATTTTAATAGGTCTCGAATTAAAAAGGAGGTTATTATTAAACAATTACTTTTAGTTCCTTTTTAACGATTTCTCTCAATAAGATCCTTTTAACCATCATTTTATCGCTATTTTTAACTTCATTATAAGGAGTAATAACTGTGTTTATATAAATGTCATCTCTGAATGGGTGTGGAGGAACTTCCTCTAAAATCATCTTAAGTAGATATTTAGTAATACAAATATTTAAAATTTCCTATAAATCCCCCGACTAAAAGGAATTTATTAATCAATTTCCTTTAATAATAAACATTAATCTCATATTCTTTTTACTAATTCACTTTTAAGTAAAACCACAAAATTTTTAAGATTTGGTGATAGAATATATATAGGTAATATATTGTGGACTGTTTTGATGAAATTCTAAATTATTATACGCACAATATTAATGGGGCGAAAAGCTCTTCAGAGCTTTGGACAATAAATTATATCATTAAGTTAATGAACGATCTCTCAGTAAATCATGATAATTTAAGAGCTAAGAATTGTTTAATTTTCTTATTGAACTTACTCATAGTAGATGTACCTGATCATCTTCATAATAGGGGGAAAAAGACTAAGGATCTGACCAAAAAAGAGTATAAATCATTTTTCAAATCATTAAAATCTGAATTTAATTTCAAATTATATTAAAATAAATTTAAATAAGGTCTAACTCTATTCTTTCCTTCACTGCTAGTGATACTTTCTAAAATTTTTTTAGCTAATTCTCTCTTTTTCTTAAAATAAGTTTTCATCATTTCTTCTCTTTTCATCTCAGGATATCTTAACTTTAAAGCCACATCTCTTCTAGGACACCCTCCACGTCTCATACAACAGTAGGAAATTGAACCAAAACATACAATATCAGAATCCCATTTATTTTTTTTAGAGAAATCTTCTTTTATTTCTATGAATTTCATAGCTGAAAGACCAATCTCACTTAGAACTTTATCTCTTCTACATTTGAAGCTAAAAGTGAGAGAATATCCTGGTTTACAACAAAACGTCAATGCTCGATAATCTCCACCCATGCAAATTGGAACGGGTGCATTAAACTCCCATCCTGGTATGTTTCGAAGTTTATCTTGTTCTAATAGCATTATTTGAAATAATTCACTTTATTTAAAATTCTTAGATAGCGATAAATAAAATGAGTGAATTGATTTTAACTTTCTATTTTATTATAAATTACATACTAGACATTCTCAAGTAATAAGATTTTGCTTAGAATTAAGTTGAGAAGGAAGGAAGGGCCCGGTACGGGAATTGAACCCGTCTTTCCCCAGCAAAAGAGAAGATCTTAGACCTCTAGGGATTCACAGTCCCCAATAATAGTTATTTTTGCTTAAGGGGCAAAAACGCTAACCACTATACGAACCGGGCCATGATTTTTTTTTTGTTATTCAACTTTAATATTTAATTCTAAAAAAATTTTATTTATTTTTGGGTTTTATTTATGTTTTTCAATAAAAATTCTAAAAATTGGTTGATCGCATCTTCTAGATCTCCAGAATTATCAACAGTGAAATCAGCAGAGGGAAATGTTTGATTATTCTGTGCTCTTTCTATTCTTTTATGTAATCCCTGTTCATTTTCTCTTTCTCTACTCTTCAATCGCTGAAGAGTAATTTTAAAAGGAACTTCAATAAAAATTATTTTAATATTTTCATATTTTTCTCTTGCTTCTTGAACAATCGTCCGACTAACATTAACTAAAACGGGGTGCCCCTCTTTAAGCCAATCATCTATTTCTATAGGAATACCATAATCAAATCCATAGATATTCCATTTAAAAGCTAACTTACCTTGTTCAATCAACCTATTAAAATCATTAGAACTTACAAAATAATTATCTTCTGTTTCAGATGGAGGTCTTGTAATATATCTTTTAACTACATGAAGTTTCTTTAAACCTAAGGGGTATTTTTTTGATACACCATTGATTATTGAATCCTTTCCTGAGCCTGAGTTTCCAACAACTAAAAATAATGTACCCGGAAAACTTTTTCCCATTTTTTTTTGAAAAGAATAAATTTTACAGATATTAAAACTAATAAATATAATCAAATTTATAAAATTCTTTAGAAATGAAATTAAAAAGATTTTTAAGAATATTCTATGTTATCAATCTTGAAAGGTAGAATATTTATAGTTAATTTGATTTGTTATTAGTTTGATTCAATATGATAAAAAATGGGAAAGAAGAAATTACGGATATTTCAGATATTCCAGAAAGCTATCAAAGATACCTAGATGAGATATATAATATATCCCATAAGAAAAGAGGAGGATGGGTTTCCAATAAAGAGCTCGCAGAGAGTTTAAATGTAAAACCAGCAAGTGTGACTGGTATGCTTGAGAAACTTAAAGCCGTTGGCTTAATTTTATGGAAACCTAGAAAAGCCATTAGACTAACTGAAATTGGAAAGAGACTTGCTATACAATTAGATGAAACTCATGAACTATTACATACTTTTTTTGCAAAAGTTTTAAAAATTAATGATGTAGATTTAGTTGAAAAAATATCATGTGAAATAGAACATCATATTTCCGTAGATGTTAAAAATTCTTTAAGAAAATTTTTATCAAACTATTTGAAATAAATTTAATTACAATATTTAATTCTTTGATTTATTCAACTTATAATAAAATATTTATCTGAGTAAATATGGCTAAGGAGTTATTAGATAAGGTTAATTTCGTAAATGAGTATTTAAAGGATTTCACAAATTTCATTGAATTGGAGGATTTCCGAACTTTTTTATTATTCACTTTAACAAGCCAAGTACCATCAAATATTTTAGCACAAATAGGTCTTGGTGGTAATAAAGAAGTTATTAATTTACCATATAACCCAATTTTTAAAATTTATTATCAAAAAATAAATTTAATCTCAGCTGGCTCATTGATAATTTACGTCAAAAGTGAACCCATTTCAAATCTTTTTATAATAGAAAAAGATGATTCTATCATTAAGAATTATTTAAATCCCAATGAAATTAGCCTTGCATTTCGAGGTAAAGAGAAATTTTTACTCCCTAAAATTAGTGATTGTAGTACTTTTAATGAAGAAAAAAAGAACAAGATAAATATAAAAATTGATGACTTATTCCATTCATTAGAAAGTTTCCTAGCTGTTTCTGAACCAAACTTACTATTTGTTATTGATGCAAAAAACGAAAATAATCCAGATTTAATTTTTACTTTTAACATGATGCCAGAATTACCTGGTAAACTAGACGAAAAAGTATTAAAAATTGATGTTTACTTAGATTACAATCACAAAACTAAAAATATCACATATTTAAAGCGGGAGGAGGATTATAATATAAAATATTTAAAAGGTATTAAGGAAGTAAGCCATGCTGATTTATATAAATCCGCATTCTCTTTAATTTTGCATATTAAATCATTTAATGAACCGTATTAACCTTAGTACCTCTTAATAAATTTTTTCCTAATATCGCTTTTTTTAACATTAAAGTTAAGAAACTTCTCATATTGCTACGTTAATATTAAATAGCATTTATTTAAAGATAGATATAATTATATTCGTTAGCCATTAAACAATTAATACCATTAAAGGATTAATACTCTTAATTTATAAATAATTCGATAACAATAATTATTAAATAATTATTTATAATTCCAAATTTTCATTTATTTTATTTTAAGGGTTGTTAATAGTGAAGATAATA
>JBHLNY010000149.1:0-8026 GCA_048941065.1 Promethearchaeota archaeon | reverse complement strand
GAATGGCCAGAATTAAAAGATAAAGAAGGAAATGTTATAAGAGAAGGTACTATCGATGGAAATTATGCTGTTATTTCAATTAATCGACCAGATAGATTAAATGCTTTGACGGATGATGTTGTTGCAGAATTACCACGCGCATTAAGATTAATGGAATTTGATGATTCAATAAGAGCAGTTGTAATTCGAGGGACAAAAGAAGTTACAAAAAAAGCAGCATTTTCAGTTGGAGCCGATTTAGCAGCGAGGTTTGATACACGATTAAACCCATCCATCCCTCGGCATATGAGTCAAGCAATGAGGAAAAGGCATAGGGATTATGATGAAATAGAACAGTTCCCAAAACCCGTAATCGCAGCAGTTGATGGATATGCTTTAGGAGGAGGATGTGAACTCGTATTATGCTGCGACATAGTGATTGCTACTGATAGATCTGAATTCGGAACCCCAGAGATAAATAGAGGGATATTTCCAGCTAATGGAGGTATCACCAGAATGGCATCTAGAATTGGGGTTAATAGAGCATTGAGAATGGCAATGTTTGGGGAACATCATAGTGCTAAAACAATGTTAGATTGGGGCTTAGTATCTTGGATAGCTCCTGCTGGTGAAGAATTTGAAAAATTAGTACATGAAAAAGCTAAATGGTTAGGGGACGCTCCAACAACATCATTATTCATAATTAAAAAATGTGTTAAATTTGGTACTCGAGATATTCAATTAGGCTTGATTATGGAACAACTAGGATTTGGAGAAGTATTTACCAGTTTTGATGCTAGAGAGGGACTTGCAGCTTTTAATCGGAGAATTAAATGTCCTGTTTGTGGTGGTAAAGGCAAAATGGAAGATGATAGTATCTGTCAAAATTGTGGTGGGAGGAGAAAGATAAAAGATACTCCGCACTTCAAAGGGATATAATTTGATATAAATCTTTTTAATTTTTTTTTATAATTGTAAAGACTTTCTAACTTATATATTAGTGATTATATTATTGATATAGTTGAATTTTAAGTAGCTTTGAAAATTTATTATTTTTGAAAATAATGTTTCAAGATATAGAAGTTATTGAAGAAATTAATGATAATAATATATATCTTAGAAAAATTTCTAAAAATGACGCCAAATTTCTCTTTAATAGCTTAAAAAAAAGAGAAATTACTAATTACATGTCATTAGGACCTTTAAAGACGTATGAGAGTTCTAAAAGATTGATTGGTAATTATATTAAGTATTGGGACAATTTTAGCCAATATAATTATATAATAGAAAAAAGGGAAGGGATTTTAATTAATAATACAGGCTCAATAAGCCTTTGGAATATAAATTGGCACCATAAGAGAGCAGAAATTGGTATTTGGTTAATCCCTGATTATTGGAATCTAGGAATTGGTGAGAAAGCAATTAATTTGATCAAAATAATCTCATATGATCATCTTAAATTAAATCGTCTTGAAGCTCATATTGCAATTAAGAATATAAGATCGATTTCTGTCTTTAAAAAATGTGATTTTGTTGAAGAAGGGATACTCAGCCAATATTTAAATATTGAGGGTAAATATCATGATGCCCTAATTTTAGCCTGTTTAAAAGCAAAGAAATATAAGTTATAGGGATAGAAATAAAAAAAATCACTTTATATTAACTTTTTTTCTCTTTTTTTTATTTATCTACGGCTTTCTTAACTAGTTCGTCCAGTTCTTCTTTCTTTTCAAGTGATTTTGCTATAAGTTCATCTTGCTCTATTTTCTCTCCTAATGCTTTACTTTTAGGTTCTGTAGTTGGAGTTGTTTTTGTTTTCAATTTATCTGGAATTGTTTTTTGTACTGCAGGGCTAACCTTAGCTAGACTTGCTACAGCAGATAATTCATGTTTATATGCACCCTTAAATGCTCTTTCACGAGCTATAATCGGTGTGCTAGGAGCATCCTTCTTTCTTAAGGTTTTTCGATATTTTCTTACCTTTCTTACAGGTCTCGGATATCTTAATACTTTATAATAAGCAATAAGATAAGCCCCTATACAAGCAGCAAGAATACTAGCAATTATTAATAATAACATAAATAGCCAAGGTTCTTCAAATAATTCTAATGTAACGACTATATATGTTATTTCAAGATAAACATCGTCTATTAAAATTGTTATGTTTTGATCTAGTTCAAACGTATCTAGTAAAAACACTTGGATAGATAAAGTAATATTTACATTCTTTTGAAATAAAGATGTGAAATCAGATCCATTTATCTTAGCTTCTTTGAATCCTATAGTAAATGTACTTAATTTTAAATAATCTGTTTTTGGTGGTGAGTAAGGATTGTCATTAATTAAGACTCTCATCTCTGTGTTTGGAGCTAAATCTGCAGGCCAAGTTTGATTAATGGAATAACTAAAATTAAGATTAGCGTCTGTAATTCGCGTTTTACCTCCTTGTATTGTATCTCCAACTTGGCTCCAAGAAATCGAAGTTAATATATCAATCCTTTTTTCATAAGTTATAGTCAAATTTAACGATCGTATGATTAATAAATCCCAAACATCAATATCTACATTATAATCATTATCTTCACTAGAAATATCTATGCCCAAAGTAATTGTGAAATTATAATTATCAGTCTCTAAAGCGGAAGTTAAATAAGATTTTAAAAGATATTCAGGAGCAATCTTCATTGCTGTGTCAGTGTAATTATTTACTTCAGGATCATCTCGTCCCAGATCAGTTGTTTTATTTTTTGCTACTGGATAAAAAAATGAACCATCTACATCAGAAAAATAAGCATAAAATGTTGCCAAATCACCTACTCCAAATTGTGGTGGTTCTGGATAACCACCGGGGGGTGGGTCAATATCGCCATCTGTATAATCTCCAGTACGTTCAATACCATCTACCTGAGGCGCTAAGGGATTTGAACCTTTAGCTGTAACAGTTGCATTAAATATTATTTCCAGTGATACATCAGTAATTATATAATCTGACATATTAATTGGCATTGTTATGTTTCTTTTCCATTGGATACTAGGATTATTTCTAGTTTGATCGACCGATTCATCCCAAGTATGAGTTAGCCAACAACCAGCAGAACTAATACCATAATCATCTGGTTCGATCTTATCTCCATTTTTAAAAGCTGTCCAGTCTGTATCGTTGAGTGGTTCATCGATTCTTACCACTTCTGAATCGCCAATGAGCTTATAATTCCCATATCCCTCACTTATAGTTGTAACAGCATCCCTATTATCTCCAATTATCTGGGATTCCCATGATTCTTGTGTGGAAAAATCAGAATTTTTAAGCCATTGTTTAGTAAATGTTTCTACAGAAGAAGTATGAATATCATGATTATCTATAGATGATACTATTGAAAGCTCGGTTGTATTCTGATCTGTATATAAGTTATATATAAACAAACTCATTAGGATGCAGCATGAAATAATACTAAGTACTTTAATTTTTTTCACTTTATTCCTATTTATAATCAAGTTTATTTCAATCCTCCAAAATTATGACTTTTCTGTAGTTTTAATAATTGGTTCAGAGGGTTTCTTAGGAGTTTGTTGTACTGTTTGTGCTTGAGGTTTCACTTTTAAAAACCCTGCAACATTGCTTACTTCTCCTGCATACATCAGACTAAAGGCTTTTTCCCGACTGATAATAGAGGTTTCAGGACCTTTTTTCTTTTTTAAAGTGAATCGGTATTTCCTAACTTTACGAACCGGTTTAGGGTACTTCAAGATCTTTTGATAGAGATAGAGATAACCACCCAAACCAGCAGCAACTATTAAAACAATTATAAATAGTACTCGAAATATAAATGGTTCTTCGGTTCCAACAATTCTAATAAAGTAAATTTCAAGTTGAACCTCATCAATTGAAATAGTAATATTATGGTCTAATAAAAAATTATCCTTAAGGTAAATTTGAATAGCTATGCTAATATTTATACCTATTATAATTAAACTGGAAACATCAAATTCCCATTCATTATCACTAATTTCTAATAATGTTAATTTTATCTCATCGTACTGTTTAGCATTAACTAAAATTCTCATCTCTGAATTCGGAGTTAAATCGTAAGGCAAAGTTTCACTAATTCTATATTTAAAAGATAATTTTGCCTCTGTCATTTGAGTATTTGTTTTATTAACTATTTCTCTTCCTTCTTGATTCCAAGATATGGCTGTAAAACGATCAATTCTCTTTTCATACGTAAAAGTTAAATTAAAAGATCTAATTATTAATGAATTCCATCGATCTATGTCCACACCAATTTCATTATCTTCACAATAAATGATAATTCCAAGAGTAATTGTAAAGTTATAGCCATCTGTTTCTAAAACAGATGCTAAAACATCACTCAAGACATTTGGTGGAATTGTATTTTCCATCTGAGTATCAGAAAAGTGGCTGACTGCTGGGCTATCTTGCCCTAGATTTCCCTTTCCCGTATGATTATAAGCTACTGGAACAGGTTCAAAAGATTCCTCAACATCAGATAATAAGACATAAAATTCTGTATAATCTCCTTCTGAATAATCGTCAATTCCTCCATCATCTCCTAATCTATCTATACCACCTCCATCATGAGGAGAAACTGTTACTGTTGCATTAAAAATCACTTCCAAGGAGGCAGATGTAATTACATAATCTGACATATTAACTGGCATTGTAATGGTTCTTTTCCAATGAACACTAGGATTATTTCTGGTTTGATTTACATCTTCATGCCATTCGTGGTAAACATAACAACCTGATGAGTTGATAACGTATATATCTGGTAATATTGGTTTATCAGGATTCCTAACAGCATTCCAATCTGTTGCACTGAGGGGTTCATCAATACTGGTTTTTCCTGAATCTCCTATAACCATATAATTTGCTTTCCCTCCGCTAATTTCAGCATATACATCTCTTTCATCACCCTCAACTTCTGAAAACCAATATTCTTCGGTATCAAAATCCGGATTATCAAGCCACGACTCATGATAAGGTACTTCTGCTGAAGTATGAATGGTTTCATCATTGTTTATACTGCTTACCTTACTTTTTTGAAAAATATTAAAATTTAAGACTGATATATTCAAGATTAAAGATAAGACAATAAAAGCTAATATTATAATTCTAATATTTTGGTTGATTTTGAATTTCATAGTATTACTTTACCATTCTATTCTTAGAATATTAATTTAATAATTGCAAGTAAATTAAAAAATATAAATTATTAGTAAGAATTCATTATTTATAATTTAATTTATTTTACTTTACTCTATTTTTAAAACACTTATATTCTTATATAAATAATTTATAAGAATTTATTATTTATAATTAATATTGATAAGAATTTGTAATATTCTAATTATCCCGATATTTCTGTCAAAACTCTAATTAATCATAAAATCAGTTAGTATAGAATTCTCATTATTTAAAGCAAAGAAAATTTAATTTTTAAAACATAATTAGAAAAAGTTTAATTAAGTAAATTGCTTAAGAAATAATTATATATAATTTAAATAATAATAATTTACGAGGGACATAATATTGATTCAAGGTATTTTAACATTTCAATTTAAGATAAATCAAAAGGAGACAGGCGAAATAGAACCAGAATTTGAACCATTACAATTGGAATTTCGGGATGAAAAATATAATGAGGAAAATTATTCAGAATTGATTGCTGAAAACGATGTATTCGCAACCTTTTACCAGCATACAACAGGACTCTTCGGAGTGAAGTATAGTTATACTAATTTTTATACAGGAAGGTTAAAAGAAACTCCTTATCAGGTTATCTCTTATTTCAAACAATCTGCAGATGGATCACAATTCTTAGCAATTTCTATTTTCGAATTAGATGACGAGATAGAGATTTTTGAAGAATTGATTAAAGAAATGGGAGGTAGATTAGATAAAATTTTTGATAAACTAATAAGGGCAAAAACCTCAAAACAACTTTCTTTAGTCTCTAATATTAATATTAGATTAAAAAATGAAATTAAATTTACTATATTTCAAGTCGATCGTTTATCTAATTTAGACAAACTTCAGAAAGTTGCTCTAATATACAATAGTAATGAAAGATTAAAAATCTTAGAAATCTTGCGAGAACGTCCTATCTCTAAAAAAGAAATGAAAGATATACTAGAGAAACTTAAAACTGCTCCAAATGTAGATATATTACTACGACCTTTTTTAGAGTTAAATTTGATTCGGAGAGATTGGATTAAAGGTACTAAAGATAAAAAAACAGGTGAAATTAAGAACCAAGGAGAATATTTGTTTTTAGTAAAAGATATTTTATTTGCTCGGATCCCAAATGAAAATTTATTAAATCATTTCAAAGAAACAAAAAATGAATTACTACCAATATATAAACAAAAAGTTATTGACTTCTTTTCCAATTATGATCCTTATATACAACCAATTGAAGAAACGAAAAAATTGGCTTCTATCATGTTAAATCCTGATGTGTATGACTTTTTTGTGTTAATGAGGCATAACCATTATCCTTTAGATAAAATTCCAAAGATCTTTAGCGAATTTGCTGTTACAGAGATTTTACTAGATGATTTAAAGAATTTGAATATTATTACTGAGATTAAGGACGATAAAAAAAGAAGTTGGATACTTTTACTTACCGATATTAAACCCTTAATTGTTTTTCCAGAATTCTTACTGCCTAAAATTAGAGAAGCTTTTAAAAACCAAGAAACTGATGGAGCAATTACTTACGAAATTGCTAAAAAAGCCCTTAGTTTGTTAGAGGTTACATATCCAGAGAAGGTTAAGTTTTAATTCAATTTGAAAAAGAGATGAGTAAAAAAGATGTACCAATTTAAAGAAAAGGATGAAATTGAAATTCCCCATTCTTGTAAAATGTGTTTAAAGGAGATTAAGTTCAAAGTCACTAAAGATGAGTATAAGGAAGTGAAAAGATTTCCTATTAAAAAGGAAGACATTCACGGTGAACCGGCTCATAAATTGATAGTTTTTATAAATCAATATTTAGAAATAGAAAATTTTGAAATTAAAGATATTGCAAAAGGAGAAGAAGAAGTTGCCTATTCTGAGGAATTTATGAGACAAGTATTAAATGAGATCGATTTAAATGACGAAGAAATAGATCTCTACTTTCGTACAACTGGTCGTGAAGCCGTATCTTTAGGTGAAATGTCACTTTTAATTGGGAAATCTAAAGAGAAATGTAAAGAAATTGCTGATAAATTTGTAGAAAAGGGATTATTTAAAGAGATTATTGGTGCAACACCCCATTTTGCGGCATTACCACCTTATGCTGCTTTAGTTGCACAGTTAAGTAATTTTTACAAATATATCTCTGATATTAAATCAAATTTACCAGCTAAATTGGATAAATCATTCACTCAACTTGAGACAGAAGCGAAAGGTATGGAAAAGCTTAAAGATTCGGGTGATCTTATGAGTAATTTAAAGCAAAAAATGATTGATCAAATCCATGCCCAAAAGCAAGAATTTGATGATACTATTGCTGCTATAGACCAAATTAGAAATCTTACAAAAGATATAAGTAATATTGGTGATGTCGCAAAAACCATGACTGAGGATCAAATCGGAGACCTTACTAAACAATTTGAAAATCTAAATACTAAGACTTCTCAAATTATTAAAAACCAAATTGATGGATTACGGAATCAATTTGAAGATTTAAAGAAAACTATTGCTGAAAATTTGCAAAAATTACGTTTGGGTGTACTTCAACAAAGTGTGGTTGATGTTATCGATAAAATACTATCAAATCGATTAAAAGATATATCAGATAATATAAACGTTCAATTAAGTGTAAGTCAAACAGTTTTTGTGGATGAATTGAAAAAAGCTACTCAAGGATTAGACACTGAAGTTATTTCAAACTTAAAAAAAACCATAGAGGGTGCAATCAAAAATATTGAAGGGATTACAGCAAAATCTGGTGAAGATACAGAAAAAATATTTTCAGAAATAAGTGACAATTTTGATAAAGCAGTAAAAATGGCAGAAGAAAAAATAGATGGCATTTCA
>JBHLNY010000148.1:0-8063 GCA_048941065.1 Promethearchaeota archaeon | reverse complement strand
GTGATAATTTAGTAATTTTAATTGGATATGCCAAATGGTCTAAGGACTCTTTAGAAGAGGATCATGCAATCTGGACAGCAGGAATTGAAAATGATCTTGTCACTGAATGGTGTATTTACGAAGACACAGTAAAAAATCGAAAGAAATTTAATTTCATCTAAGACTAAAGAGATAAATTTATTTAACTCCTAATCAATCCTCATATTTGAAGTTCAAAATACTCCATTATATTTTTCATGAAGCTCTCCGATTATGATATCTGGAAGAGGATTGCCATCAATTTCAATATACTCTAATTTTGATGGAAACACCGTATAGTCTTTAATCTCGGAGATCTTATTATCAGTTATAAGTAAATGCGTTAAATTTTCAAGGTTTTCAAGACCTTTAACCTCTTTAATACAGTTTCCATTTAAATGCAATTCTTCTAGATTCTTAAGCTTATCCAATCCTTTAATTTCCCTAATTCTGTTTAATTGTAATCCCAATATTCGTAAGTTTTCCAAGGTCTCCAAACCTTTAATTTCTGAAATTTGACAGTTTGATAGCCTTAGTTCTTGTAAATTCACTAAATTCCCGAGTCCTTTTATTTCCGTTATCTTATTTTCACTTAGATCAAGAAAGGTCAATTTAGTCAGATGCTCAAGACCCTTTATCTCGGTAATTTGATTATTAGAGAGTCTCAGTCGGAGTAAGCCTGTTACCCTCTCAAGCCCTTGAATTTCATCAATGCTTTTTATGTCTTTATAAATAATAGATAATGCCTTATGTTTTATACTAAATTCTTGCCCTTTGAAATAAACCCCTATGGAATTATTTTCTTCTTCCTGATCTTTTTTATTAATAACTTTATTTACACCTTTTAAAAATTAATAAAATACTCTGTATATAATTATAAAGATCAACTATTTTTAAGTAACTTAATGTCAATGTTTTTTTTATTTATTTATAATGAAGAAAAACCAAATTTGCCATCATAGTTTTGCTTAGCGCCACCTATTAATATATATCAAATTTGGATATTTAATTTTAATGAATTTGTTATCAAAAAAAACTTTAAAATTCTAAAAATTTGCACTTAGCACTATAATTTGTGCGTAATATATAAATTATTATAAGAAATATTGTAGTATTTAATAATTTTTTGTCGGAGCGTATAGAATATGATGCTAAAGTTTTAAGTAACTCTCCAAAACTAGGATGTAGATAATACTCTATTTTTAAAACTTTTGCATCCAGAATTAAATGTAAAATTTACTACAAAAAATTTATTCAAAAAGGTAAAAAAAAAAAGTTTTTGTAGCATTATTGATCACAAAATGAATTTTTACAACAAAACATTTAAATATGAAAAAATCATAATTATTTTTAACACAAAACTTTTATAAATTGTGTGCTAAAAATTTGTTAGGTTTGCATGTGTGTGCTTTAAATATTAATATCTTAATAAAAAATAACAACAAATTTATCAATTACTTTATCTAATAATTAGGGTTAAGGTAAAATCTTATGGTTGTAGAAATTAAACCTCTGGCATCATTTTGCCCGGAGTGTGGGGGTGGCACAATCTCAGTTCATCAGAGAGGGGAGACGGTTTGTCAGCAATGTGGGTTAGTTATAGCAGAGAAAGAAGTAGATATTTCCCATAGCGGCATAAGGGCGTATTCTAAGCAAGAGAAAGACAAGAAGGAAAGGACTGGTTGCCCGATCTCGATTTTGATGCCCGATATAGGGTTAAGTACGATAATTGATCGTTCAAAAATTAAGAATCCAGACTTAAGGCGAGCAGCGAAATGGAATACGCACTTATCATGGGAAAAGCGGAACATGTTAATTGCTATAACTGAGTTAAAGAGGATAGGTGGAAATTTAAATTTTCCAGAGCGTGTAAAGAAAGCAGCTGTTCGATTGTATAAGGATGTATTTAAAAAGAATCTATTACGTGGTAGATCGATTAATGGTATGATTGCTGCATGTGCTTATTTTGTATGTAAGCAAGAAAAAGTTCCAATCACTCTTCAAGAAATATTGGATGAGGCATCAATAAACGATAATATTGTAAAGAAATGTTATAAAATTCTAGTAAGAGAATTGAACTTAAAATCTCCACATGTTGATCCTGTTTCACTTATTCCAAGATATTGTGCAGATTTAGGATTGGACATCAATATAGAGAAGGAAGCAATTAAAATATTAAAAAATTTTATTCAGAGGACATCTATTTGTGGCAAAGATCCAAAAGGTTTATGTGCTGGAGCGATATATTTGGTTGCCAAGCTTAAGAATCATAGGGTTAGTCAGAAGGATATTTCAAGAGTTATTGGTGTGACAGAAGTGACACTTCGTTCAAGATATAAAGAGCTTTTAAAGAATATTAGTTTTCATTTTCAGGCATCCTAATTTATTATTTTCTCTTCTTTTTTATTAGCAAAATTAAAGATATTGAATTAAATTTTCATTAATTTTTTTAATTAGATTTTTTAAGAATGCTGTAAAAACCATTTAGTTGAATACTCAAAAAACATTTTATAGGCTTCGCAGAAGTAGGATTTTTTAGGATAGGGGTTATCAGGAAACATTCGATCCTTGATACAACCTCCATAGCATAATTCCAACCAGTTACAATTACCACAATCTCTATCTAATTTTATTTTATAGCTTTTGAATGAATTGTCTCTTCTACTTTTTAGAATACTTAAGTTATCTTTAAATATATTTCCGAGTTTATATGTTTGTTGTACGAAAAAATCACAGGGATAAACATCTCCATTCCATTCAATTAATAGATAATCTGCACACTCTTTTTCAAAAGTACAAACACCTTTAGGATAACCTTGATAATATGCGAGTATGCTATCAAATGTTCTAATTGATATTTGATTAGGATTTGTTTTCCATTCATCAAAGAGTTGGCAAAGATATTTTCCATATTGAGTTGCATTTATAGAAAATGAAGCTTTTTTTCCTTGTTCATCTGATTCGAGAGCAGGGATAAATTGTAAGTAAAAAAAATCATTATCTATAAAGAACTTATAGACTTCTTTTACTCGATTTACATTAGCTTTACTAACAACGCAAAGAATATTGAATTCTACTTTATATTTTTTAAGGCATTCAGCAGCATTCATTACTTTTTGCCAAACTGATTTATTACCTATACTTTTTCTATAGCGATTATGTATATCTTTTGGTCCATCAAGGCTCAATCCAATTAAAAAGCGAAAGTTATTGAAAAATTTCCCCCATTCATCATTTATAAGGATACCATTAGTTTGAAGTGCATTTCCAATAACTTGACCTGATTTCCCATATTTTTGTTGTAATTGTACAACTCTTTTAAAGAAATCGAGTCCTGCTAAGGTTGGTTCACCGCCTTGCCATCCGAAAATCGATTCATTAAAACGAAATTGTAAAAACTGAGCTATTATTCGTTCTAAAACATCTTTTTCCATTCTAGGATGCTTAATTTCAGGATATTCATCAGCTACTCGTAAATAGAAGCAATATTTACATCTTAAATTACAATCAAAAGATACGGGTTTTATTAACAGTTGAAATGGTTTCACTTTAAATAAATTAAAAAAGGGGTCTTAAAATAATTTAACTACTATTTTTTATAGAAAAGTATCAAATAAAAGTAGGATAAACACAGACTTAATTTTGGTGACCAGTTCTTCGAGCAGCAATTTGCCCAACTTTCCTCCCTGGGGGAGCATTTCTGCTGGTTGTTGTAGGCTTATGCGGAGATTGTTTGGCACCTCCACCATATGGATGAGATGTAGCGTTCATAGCAACTCCGCGTACAACAGGCCATTTTTTTGCTTTAGCTTTTTTATAATGATATTTATTACCTGCTTTAAGAAAAGGTTTGTCTGTACGGCCTCCCCCTGCTACTACACCTACCGTTGCTAGACATGTCTCATTAATCCATTTGGTTTTCTTTGAACGAAAGAGCAATTCGACGTTATTACCAGATTTATTTCTGACTATCGCTGCAACTCCAGAAGCTCTGGCAAATTTGCCTCCATCCTGAGGCGTTGATTCAATATTATATACTAGCGTACCTAAGGGCATCTTTTTAAGAGGTAAAATATTTCCAACACTTACTGATTGACCATACCCCGTTTTAGATTGAATAAATTCTTCACCTTCGAATACTCCTTCTGGGGGAAGCCACAATCTTTTTTCACCATCCTCATACTGAATTCGAGCTACAGGAGCTCCTCTTCCTGGTGAATGAATGAGTTCTACCACTTTAAATTTAAACAATTTATCTTTATTTTTGAAGGGACGATATTTCACTTCTCCTGCATGTTTATGGCTTGGAGATCGTGCCCACAGATTTCCTTGACCTTTTCTTTGTGCTAAGATTCGTTTTCCCATTTAATTCACGCAATTTTTTAGATACTTTTTTTAATTAATTAAACTATAAATTTTTTATTATTTTCCTTGGTATTTATGTGATCTTCCTAATAATGTTAGCATTTTACAATTTCTTATTTTTTAATAATTCATCTACGTTATAATTGAAAGCAATAGGTAATTCTCTTTCTATGAATTCACCAGCGATATTTGTTAACAATAACTTTTTAATTTCTTCAGGGTTGTTTGTTTGTCCCAATACCCATCCAAGTTTAACATATCCAACTTCTGGTAATAAATTTCTCCCAGGTATGACACCCATATTCTGTAATTCTCTACCAGTTGCATATACATTCATTCCTACATAGCCATGTAATGTTTGCGTTGTCATAAGAATAGTTATCCCCTCTTGAATAGCTCTCTTTATTGAATCATATATAATTGTACCTACATGACCAAGTCCTGTCCCTGCGAAAACTAATCCTTTATATCCTTTATCAATATAAAATTCTATTTGTTCGTTTTCCATTCCAGGATATGAATAAAGTAATGCCACTTTTTTCTCAAAATTAGTAAGGGTTTTTGTCTCAGTTTTATTTTTCTTTTTATAATTATCTTTAAACATTTTTATTTTCCTATCTTTAACCATTCCTAAGGGAATATCATCGATTGTTCGAAAGGTATCTCTATAAGAGGAGTGCATTTTTCTGACAAGTGTTCCTCTATGGATTAAACCATAATCATGTGAAGAAGATCCTAACATTGTCACGACCACCTCAGCAATATTAGAACTTGCAACTGTCGCAGCATTTATTAGATTTAAAGCAGCATCTGAGGAAGGACGGTCTGAACTTCTTTGACTACCTACTAATACCACTGGAATAGACAAATCTTTTAACATAAAAGATAGAGCTGCTGAAGTATAACTCATAGTATCAGTTCCGTGCCCAATTATGATACCATCTAAGCCAGAATTAGCGGTATCTTTAACTTTTTCTGCTAGTTTTTGCCAATATTCCCATTTCATATTCTCTGATAAGATCTCGAATATAATTTCACAATCAAGGTTGCATATTTCTGCTAATTCTGGAACAGCGCTATATAACTCACCGGGTGTAAAAGAAGGGATAACTGCGCCGGTGGTGTAATCTAAACGTGAGGCGACAGTTCCTCCTGTTCCCAATAATTTCAAATTTGGCAAATCTTTATTTATTGGGAAGGTTTTTGCAGGAATCTTATATTTGGCTTCTCTTTTTCCGATTTTTTTGAGATCTTGTATGTCAGATATATTAATTCCAATGTTATAATTATTTTCCAGTTTGATTTCAATATAATCAGGAGCAGAATATTCACTTCGAGGAAGTAAAATTCCTTCCAAAGTTGTTTTATTAGTTTTTACTTGAATAATGTCCCAAATTTCAACATTGAATTTTTTTAACAGTTCTTTTGCTTTTACTTTATATCCTTTTAATTTATCTTCCATTTATTTCGACTCCTCTAATATTTTTTTTATACTGTTTTTTAATTCTTTAGAAACTATTGCTCCATCTATTTTACCCCTAACTTTTTTCATAACCTCTCCCATTAGGGGTCCAGTTGCTCTCATTTCTTTTTCTTTTATTAAACCCTTGTTTTTTTTCACAATCTCTTCAATTATAATCTTTAAATCTTCCAATGAAATAATTTCAATATTTAATTTTTCTTTAGCTTGGTCAATAGTAAGATTTGGAAAATCAGTTTTTATTATCATTATTTCTTCAATAGCTTCTTTTCCAATTTTTTTGTTTTTCAAATCGAAAAATATTTCTTTAAAATCAATGTCAGTAATATTTTCGACATTTTTACCTTCTCGCCTAAGTGCAGTTGTTGTTTCTAATAATGTGGTAAAAATAATTGAAGGATTATCAGGATATATTTTAATTAATTCATTGAAAAGAGAAAGTTTCGCATTAAAGATTAGATCTTTTATAATACGCTCTTCTACTCCATATTTTTTTGAGTATTCCTTAATTATATCCCAAGGATATCTTGGAAGTTTTTTCTTAATTTCATTAACTTCATTTTCTGTAATTATTATTGCAGGTGAATCTGTGTCAGGGTATAATCGTGCTCCTCCATGTAATTCTCTTAAGAATTCTGTTTTTCCATTTTCAAGTGCTTTTCGTGTCTCAGGGGGCACTCCTTGAAAGGTAAATTTTACACGGTTAATAATAACATCCATTGCTTTCTCAATTTCTTGTTTTGAACCTAAAACTATAATAAAACAATCATTTTCTTTACTTTTCAACTTTTTCTTAATGTTTTTAATATCTTCATTAGAAAAGTTATAATTTTTTAATTCTTCATCTGAATGAATTAATCCTTTTAATCCTGATATAGATTTTACTTTACTACTTACTTCTGTGCCAAATCTATAATCCTCCATTAATTCTTTGCCAAAAATTCCTTTAAATCCTTTAAAATTAATCCCAAATAATTTTTTCCCAGATTTTAATCCTTTAGTTATAAAATTTGCCTTAATATTTGTCATTTCTTTAGTTAAATCAACAAATGTTTCAGAAATATCGTTTTCAGTAAGATTCCGATTCTTTAATTCTTCTTTGATTTCTAATAACTTAATCTGACGTAATATTTCATAATTAATTAAGAGGGGAATCCAGCCTAATTTTTGTACTCCTTTAATTTCAATCCGGGTCCCTGCTTTAATACTTACATTGACATCTTGTCTAATAGAGCCGAGGACTTTTTTTACATTAGTTGACCATAATAATAATCCAATTCTTTCAGCACATTCTCTACATTCATCTGGGGTATTAATATCAGGTTTAGTTGTAACTTCCACCAACGGAATTCCTAAGCGATCAAGTCGAAAATAATTATTCTTATCTTCAGTTTTTATCTTTCTAGCGGCTTCTTCTTCCAAGCTCAGTATATTTATTCTAATTTCTTTACCATTTTCTAGGGTTATATATCCATCTGTACCTAAAATCATAGTTCTTTGAAAACCACACGGAACACTCCCATCTAGATAATTTTTTCTACATACGTGCATTTCTTCAATAATATTTGCATTAAGAAGGAGGGCAATTTTTAATGCAATTTTTTTCGCTTCTTCATTACAAAAAAATGGGGGAGTTTCATCTAATTCATAAGTACATATTACATCATTATAACCTTCATAAATGATTCCCATACCTTTTTCATATTCTGTTAGCATAGCTTTATCATAAGTACCCATCTCACCTAAAACAGGCCTCATACTTCGCTTTAAGATAAAATCAGGCTTTCTGGTTCCTTGAAGTTCAGCAGGACATCGACAAAATAATTTTGTTTTTGTATCAAGTTGTTGATGAATTTCTAGTCCACACTTAAGACCTAATTTTTTATAATCAAATTTATCCATACTAATTCATATCAACTTTATTGTAATTATTACTATATGGAAATTATTTTATTACAGAATTTTAATGTACTGTAATTTATATACAATATCTATTCAAATAAATTCTTTTGAAAATAAAGTTAAGCCTTAAGGATTAACTTATTTATAGAAGTCTATCATCTTTAAGAGGATTCTATTGATATTGATAAAAATAATAAAATATTTCTAATATATATTTAATTATAAAAATAAAGAGTTTTATAAATTTAAGTAAAGAATTAAACCTGGTTTTTCTTTTTAAAAGTACATTTTTATTAAG
>JBHLNY010000004.1:0-34992 GCA_048941065.1 Promethearchaeota archaeon | reverse complement strand
ATATGGACTTTCCTGTTCAAAGAAAAAGAAAATCCAAATCAGAAAGAATTAATTTAGATATTGAAGTGACGAAAGATAGAATTACATTGAAGGCTGCTCCAACGTTCGCAAGTCAAAATATTATAGTTTATGCCAACCAGGAAGAAGTTTTTACAGGTTCATTAAGTAGAAAAAGTGAAATAAATCTATCACTATCAAATAAAGAAGGAAGAAAAATTCTAAAAGAATTTGATAGAAATAAAGATATTTATGCTAAAATAAAATAATCTAATAGAAACTAATTTATTTATCCTTTAAAAGTATTTTAACTTTTTCTACTATTGGTGGGAAGACTTCCTCAATTAGATCATCAAATCGCAGATCACAAACATGGTCGTAAGGTGTTTCACCTTTATTTAAAATTATTAATTTTGCTCCCTTTCTCTTGGCATAACCGGGCATATTCGCAGCTGGTGTAACCACCAGTGATGATCCTACAACAAAAAAGACATCCGCATTTTCTGAACGCTTTACTGATTCTTCTAATTCATCATATGGAAGAGGATCTCCGAAATTCACAATGCTGGAGATAATTCTTCCTCCACAGTGGGGGCACTTTGGTTGATTATTACGAACGGGATGTGTTCTATATCCCGGTCCCCATATATCTTTATCCCAACCAGCTTCTTCAAAAGTCATCTTCTTATCACAATCTAAACATTTCATAAAATATAAATTTCCGTGTAGTTCACTGAGAATATCAAAAGGGATTCCTGATTTGGCATGGAGGCCATCTACATTTTGAGAAATAAGATAATTCAACTTTCCCATTTCCAATAGCTCCACAATTGCATAATGATTTGAGTTGGGTTTCACTTGGTCCCAAGGAGGACTTTTTGGAGGAGGTAATCCTTTATCACGACGGGTCCATACACCATCTGGGCCTCTATAATCAGGTAATCCGCTATCCGTTGAAATACCAGCACCAGTAAAAACAACTAACCGTTTTGATTCAGCTATCCATTGAGCAGCTAGATCGATTTTTTCTTCTATTTCCATAAAAATCATTAAATAAAGCAGATATAAAAATATAACGTCTGATAATGGAAAAAAAGAATTAGATTTTTTTTGAAAGGCTAACCATTCTGATCCCATTTAATTGGGTTATAATACTACAATACATTAGGTATTATAGAAAATTTAGCTTACCACTTGTATACTTGAAGACTAAAATTTAAGGCTCCTACTTACACCATGGATTTTTGTCTTCGAATGATTAGAGGATTTTATCCCGTAATATGTTTAACCAATATCACAGTGATATTTTTCACAATGTAATTATTTATCGCTTCTATAGTTTCTATTTTTCTGTGGTCTTGGAATATGATAATACTTTTTTCCTCTCATACCAAATTAAAAGAGTAGCAAATATCATACAAGGGATGAATAAGATTACATAAAAAGAGGCTGAGTAAGCGTATCCTAAAGTGCCATAAATAGCTATAATATTAATTCCTATAATTATTAGCCCAATCACGATCAAACTAATGAAATAATTTCTTTTTCCTCTGGCTGTTTTAACGGATTTTATAAAAAAGAATCCTTTTAGAGTTATTAATATTGCAAAAATAAAGGGATTCCCTAAAAATCCAAATAGAAAATATAAGAATATCCCCCCATCTTCTAATAGATTTCCTTCAATATAATTAATTATTAAAATAATAATTGGTATTAGAATTATAATTATTAACGTAAATCCAATTATGAATAAGAAAAGACCAAAAATTTGTTTTCTATTCATTTCAGTAATTCTACCTAAGTTTGCTTCAAAAGATTATATATTTAAGATTGAATTCTACAAATTTGTATAATATATCTTTGTTTAAAAATCCTATGCAGTCTCAGAGAAAATTCGTTTCTAAATCTCCAAGAAGAAATGATGCAGAAAAAGAAAAAGATTGATGAATTAATAAGGAAATTAGATGAAGATGATTTTCCTCATCATGAGTTGTTTATTTTTTATTATTGAAAAAAATTGAAAGAAAAAAAGTAAAAAATTAAAAAAAAAATTCAGCTAATTTCTGAACCGCAGAAAGCACAAAATTTTCCTAAAGCAGATAATTTTGCTCCACAATTTGGGCAAAATTTGATTTTTCGTTCAAGGTTGTTTACTGGTTGAGGTTTAGGTAAGGCAGTTTGCAGTTCTGAAGATTCTGGAGCGTCATCAATTGACAATTTGTTTAATGTTGCGAGCATAAAATATCCTTTCACTTGATAGATAAAACCGATGATTGCCGGGACGATTAAAAACCATAATGAGATTAAGAGCGTACCTGTTTTTAGTTTATCGCACCCTTTAATTGCCTCATCAGATATATCAGCTGGAAACATCTTAAAATTATTCTCAAAAAATATTTTCAGATTTTTCCACGCTTTCATTTCAGCTGCCACACCGATGTATATTAACACTAACCCCGATATCATAAGAATTATAGGTAAAGAGAGCGAGATGTAGGAGGGGAGCGAGATTTGGAAAGGGAATGAGGTTGAGAAAAAGAGAAAGAAAACAAGGTTAACAACTCCGGTGATCAAGACGACCATGCCACAAATTCTTAATATAAATCCTCTGATGTATTTTGAGCGAAATTCATATAACAATGGGTTATTTAAAGTATAATTTGCCCTTTTAAGGCATCCCATTGCAATGAAAATAAAAATCATTGCTATAAAACCAGCTATTCCTGCGGTGATGCTTACAATTGTTAAAATTGCAGCAACTCGAAAATATTTCCCACTTTCATGGAATTCTTTTCTAACACCTATATTTGACATTTTCATTTTCGTAGTTTAATTTTTAAGTATTTAATATATTCATCTCAAAGAGGATTGATTAATTAACGGGAGTCCATTAATTGCAAGTAGTGCAAAATAATGAAAAATAAAAATATATTAAGGATATTTTTAATATCTTTAGGGATGTTGTTCTATATCATTTAAGGTTAAAGTACTTATTATTATTAAGAAAAAAATCAATCTTTATACTTATTATATAATTCCCTAATTATTGCATGGAATGCCTGGGTAACACCTTGTCCTGTTTTTGCTGAAGTTTTATAATATCCGAGGAGATCTCTTTTATTTACAAATTTTAAAATCTTAGAATTATCAATATTTTTCTCATCAACCAAATCGACTTTATTCCCAAAAACTATTGCAGGTATATCACCGCAAAATTTTTTAATATCATCATGCCAATTAGCGATATGTTTAAAGCTCTCTTTACCAAGATCATTTTCTTCGAGAGAATATACAATTATAGCAGCTCTACTCTCTTTGTAGAAAGAAGGTCTTAAGAAATGAAATTCATCTTGACCAGCTATATCCCAAAAGAATAGATTACAAGAGTCACCCTCTATTTCCTCAACATATTTAGAAAACTGCGCTCCTATAGTTTTAATATAATCCTCATCAAATTCGCCTTGAGTAAATTTTTTAATCAGAGATGTTTTGCCTACTCCTCCATCTCCTATAACGGTTATCTTAAACCTATATACTTCTTTCGTTTTAGTCATTAGATATTCTCTCTGAAGTTGAATTATAGTACATTAACCTATATAAGAATGATTTTTTTTTTATATAAAAGTTTGCGTCATATATTGATTAGAGAATTATAAACTAGAAAATTTTTTTTTATAAAGAGGATAATAAGATAGTGTTAAATCTTTAAAAAAAAATTGTTAATAATAATCCAAAGATGATTTGTATTGGTGGCTAAACCAGGAGAAAGAATGGAAGTATTATTTGGTTTTTTTGGGGTATTATGTGCTTCAATTTTAATTTTAACAGCAGTAATCGTCAGTCGTGATTATAGTATGTTAGAGGATACTGTTAGTGCTTTGGGAGGGAGAGAGGGTAAAACTTTATTTAGTATCGGTTTTGTAGTAGCAGGTTCATTACTTATTCCTTTTTATATATATCTTGAACGAGAATTAATAAATATAAAAGAAGGGATTAGAAGACTTGCAACAGGAGTATCTATTTTTTTTTGTGTTTGTATTGCTTTAGTTGGAATAATTCCTGATGAGACTTATTGGGATTTTTTTGTTATTTTTCATGGTATAGTTGCTTCTTTTGCCTTTGTAGGATCATCGATCTATATTGTTCTCTATAGTATTCTAATGTATCATAGCCCTAAGTCTAAGTTGTATAAAGGTCCAGCATTTAAGAAATATTTAGCATATTTTGGATTTGGGATTGGAGCTATCTTTGTTATTCTGATGATATTTTTTATACCCATAATAGAATGGATATTGACCATACTTATATTTGCATGGATTTTACTAACAGCAATGACATTAATTTCTTATAAATTTTTTAACATACCTGGAGTTTATTATAAACGAGCTCAATATCCCGAAGCTCTGAAATTATTTGAGGATGCGATCCAAATCTTAAATAAACTTAAGTTAAGTGATGAGCCCATTACTGAAACTCTTAAAGAAAATATAGAGTTTATTAAAAAAGAATTAGATAGTAACCTTAATCAAGTAAATAATGAATAGATTATATAATTCTTAAAAACATTTCTTTATTATTGTATTGCTTATTGATATTGATAAATAAGCTTTTCTATTTTATTTAAATCTATATACTTAGCCTCTTTTAAAAATAGTAAATCCAACAATGGTTCCTTTTATCCAATAACCAAATCATCTGTTAATTGTCTTTAACGTAGATATCAAATTATTAAAATTAGCTTCGAGATTGTAATATTTTATCATTTGCAGTGGCTCTTCTATATTAACTAAGTTTAATAAATTGTGCGAATCACTCCCTATGGCTACAGGGATGTTATATTGTTTGATTTTTTCGAAAAATATGAGATTTCGAGAAGAGTAACATTGAGGATAACTTGAATTAAACTCAAAGTAAATATTATTATTTTCTAGAAATTGTATTATTATTTCAAGGTTTCCATGAATAAAATAGAAAGGATCAAAATGAGCTAAACCTAGAATAGGAATTTTCCTCTCTGGTTTTACTTTATTTTTCCAATATGCAATTATATTTTTAATAAAAGCAATTGATTCATAGCTTTGGAGATATTCAAATAAAATCAAATCAAATTTATCAGGTTGTATAAGAGATTTTATAAATTTCTCAGAACTTGAAATATCTATTTCAATACCTTTATATAGTGTTAAATTACTGTCCTTCTCTCTTAATAATTTTTGATAATTTGTAATTTCTTCTAAATAATTCGAGATCTTTTCACTATTATTCAATGTAGGAATTATATTAGCTTTCCACGAGTTAGTAAAATGATCTGTTATTGCTATATATTCTAATCCTAATTTGAGTGATTTTTCGACTATTTGTTGAATCGTATTTCTTCCATCTGAATAAATTGAATGAATGTGAAGATTTATTTTAGGAAATTTCATTTTTTATTAAAATTTAAAATTCGAATTATATTTAAGATATTTTTTTTATACTCCAAGTGTTTTCAATTCTCGGTTTAAGTATAATAATAATGGACCACTGAAAAGAAGAGCAGATCCAAATAAAATAAGAGCGGAAATCATAATATATTCTGCGGTTGTTTCGGATATAATACTACTCCCGAATGTAACACTTTCTATGGAGATAATATCTATTACAAAGAATGACACCATTATAAAAATGAAAATTGAAGATACGATCTGAATTATACCAATTATTAAATTAATAGTATAGATTAATTTTCCTTTACTTTTCTTTAAATCAATGATTTGCCCGATACCAATATCAATTGCTACTTCACGTTTATTAACTTTCCTCACGAAATAATACACTATTTCTTTAAGGGGAATAATATCAAAAAATACAGTTCCAATAGTAAAAATACCTATAGAGATTAATATGCGGACAAATACACTTTGAAATAAATCATCAAATCCGGGTATAGGTGAGCTTAATATACTAAAGTTATTTAGAACCCAAATAAATATACCTACAAAAATAATTGTCAAAAATTTCAATCCCGCTAAAATTAATACAATAGAATGACGATCTGCGATTGTTAATAAATAGTATGTTATTCCAATAAAAAATATAACCAGACCAAGAACTATCGCATTTGGTTCCAAAAATAATGCTAATACTATACAAAATGACATAACGATTAAAGGAAGATATGGAAAAAATGGTGCTTTAAAAGGTCGATCCAGTTCCTTTCTTTTACGTCTTAAACTAACGGCGGCATAATTAATAAATGCTAATCCTATAAAATAGATAAAAGTTGTAATATTTGCTGTAAACCCTATATTTGCAAACATTAAAGCTATTATTGTAAAAATAATTGTAATTGAAATCGTTATTACTAAAATTAGACTTGGTACATTTGTTTTTTTATTTACCTTTAAAAATTTTTGTGATACGTAATGATCTCTTGCTAAAGCATAAAAAATGCTTATAGCTGAACCTAATGCAGCATTCATTGCAATTAAAGTTGAAATTATTGCTGCAAAACCCATAAATAGGTATCCAGGGAAACTCATTATATCATCTAATATTAATGCTAATAATATAGAGGATTCACCTAACTCTGACTCATGGTTTCCAAGATTTATTAATACGGCTAAACTTGTCAATAAATATATTATTGAAGTAATTAAAATAGCAAATATGTTCACTTTAGGTATGGTTCTCGAAGGATTTTTTAAATCTGCATTTAAATAAGCAAGATTAGAGGTAATGCTTGTAAAAAAAATAAATGTAGAGGCAAAGACGAATGTAATACTCAAAAAGTTAGTCTCTGATTTAAGAAAACTTGGATTATAACTTGATGTATCACTAGTAAACGCGATAATTATACCAGCAAAAATAAATATTCCAAAAATTATAATTTGTATAATTGTTAATGATATTAAAGTCCTTAAGGCTAATTTTTGTGTCCGAAATACTACTATTGCAATAAATAATATAGAGATAATAGCAATTAAAAGAATAAAAGGAGTGTAGAAAGGTAAAGCAAAAAATTCTTGAATGATAATAGAAAAAGCCTGAGCAGAAAATGAAAATGAGGCAATACTAGCAATCCATAAAAAGAAACCTATAATAAAAGCTAAAAAACCCCCTAATGCTTCTTTACTGAAATTATAAGCACCACCAGAAAGAGGCAAACTTGTAGATAATTCACTATAATTTAAAGCAGTAATGAAGATCAAAATAGATCCAAAGATTAGACTAAAAAGTACTCCAGGTCCAGCTGTATCTATTGCATTACCTAATAATATAAAAATTGACCCCCCGATTCCACACCCAATCCCATATAAAGTGCCTGTTAATAAACCAACGGATCTTTTTGGAGGTATCTTTTCTTTTTCGATTTCAGTCAATTTGATCTCATCAAATAAAAACTCAAGGAGTTAAATTTATTAAAAATTTTTATAATATTACTTTTTTATGATTTTTCTAAATGAAAAAATCCAGATAAAATGGATAAACCTGCAGCAATAGCTAAAAGTAAAATTAAAACATATGTATTAAGATCACCCAAATCTATAACATTGAAAAATACTCCAATAACCCATATAATGAAAAATATACCAATTCCTAATAATATCCCACCAAAAAATTTGGATGCTCGATAGATAGCGCTTAACACTTCTAGCCGATGTATTCGGCTCTCTTTATCTCTAATTTCCTTTTCTTGATTTTCTAATTCTATTTTTAATTGTTGAAGGATCGCTCGGGAATCATTAGTACTATTATCAATAGCTTCTTTAGATTTCACCAATTTATTGTGTTCTGCTTCCATATGTTCCAATTTTTCTGTCAATGCTTTAAGTCTTTCTTCTCGTTCGATATATTCTAAATTGGAGGTTTCAATTGACTTCTTTAAATCTTCTATCCTTTTCTCATTTGCTTCTATTAAGTTTTGTTTTGAAGTTATTTGATCTTTTAATGGTTCTAAAGACTCATTTAAATCTTGAATTCGA
This sequence comes from Promethearchaeota archaeon, assembly GCA_048941065.1. Lineage (GTDB taxonomy): Archaea > Asgardarchaeota > Lokiarchaeia > Sigyniarchaeales > SOKP01 > Loki-b32. The sequence continues at coordinate 27,031 of JBHLNY010000004.1, read as the reverse complement.
GATTCTATCTCAATCATTTGTTGTTGTTTTTCAGTTAACTGAATTTTATATTTTGCCAAAAGCTCTTCGTAGGTCTCTTTTTGTTTTTCCATTTCTGGAAAGCCTTCATGATAATCTTTAATAATTTGGTCAATTTCCTTTATTCTTGTTTCCTTCTTATCAATTTGTTCCGTTAATAGTTCTTTTTCTTCTTCTTTTGCTTCAATTTCCGCATTGGAATGATCTAATTCAATTTTATTCTTAGCTATTGTAACTTTTAGAGTTTCATTTTCTGCACGTTGGCTTTTCAACTTTTTCTCTAATGCTTCAGCTTCTTCTCGTTGTTTTACAAGTTCTTCTTCAGAAGTAGAAATTTCTTGATTTAATTTAGAAATTTTTGTCCTTAAATCCTCTTGAGCTGCTATTTTTTCTTTAACTGAATCGGTAAGGACAATTAAATCAACTTGCCTAGTTTCATATGTTTTAACTAACTGTTCGTTATTTCTTAAAAGTTCTTTGTATTCTTCCTCTAAATTATCTTTGCTTTCTTTTACAATTTCCAATCTCTCCTCTACATTATTCATTTCTTCAGTTTTACGATTATATTTTTCTTCAAGGTTAGAAATTGTTTCTTCAATAACAGAAAGATATTCCTCTTTGTCATCAACTTTTTTTGAGATAGTGTCAAGTTTCATTTGAGCTTCTTTTATTTCGGTGTTTATTTTTTCTAACTCCTTCTTATCTACCTCTTTTTCTACCTCTTTTTCCACATTTGTAATTGTTTCTGATATATCTTCAATGCTATTTTCGAATGTCCTCAATTTTTTATCTATTATATCTCTTGAATCTTTAGCTTTTGATAAAAATTCCTTATCTACTTTATCATTATCTTTTTCCGATTTGCTTTCCTTTTCTTCCCCTTTAAACTCGTCTGTCATTTTATTGTTTTTATATAGTATGGATTCTTTTATTCTTTATATATATAGAATTAGAATTTTGAATTTTAAAATTTAATTTTCCTTTAAATATGAAACCCAAAGTTTCTTTTGTTCAAATAAGTGTTGATATAAATAAGTACATTCCTTATTTAAAATACTTATCATTCCTTATGAAATATACCAATTTTACCTATTTAAATTTTTGATTTTTTTTATATTATTTTGATCAAACACATAACTAATCATTAAATTTTTAAATGATTATAGTTTAAATTGTTATTTGGATCTCAATTGTATGGGATTATTGGAGTCTTTTGACCGGATTGTAAGATATCGATTAAACTTTATCTATGATTCGCGTATAAGCAGACCCAATAATCCCGCTTAAAATTAATTTTTCCTAATAGAGTTTGCTAGTTTTTTTTAAACGGTTTGTTCTATGATTAATTAGATTAATAATTTTAGTAATACTAGATTTATTCATGTCTAAATTTCAGTTAGACTTAAATAAAGGGGATTTTCCGATAATAATTAAGCCTAATTTGGGACAACCACTTCTATTAAATTTAAATGATTTTAAAAAAGAAGAGGGTAAGTATTTTAAGAATATAACGTTTGAAACGATAATTATCGCAATCTCAAACCAGACAATTCAAGATATTGGGAAAAGTTTTCATCTTAATACGTTTATTCAACCTATATTAAGAGATAGGGGAAAATTTTTGGAAAGAAGAGGAGAGAAATACTCTTTAAAACTAACTGAAATAACTAAATTAAACAAAAATGTTAATGAAAACAATCTTTTAAAAGAAGAAAATTGTATTTTATTTGATTTAAAACATACAATATTAAAAGAAGAAGAAATTCTTGGTGAAAGACGAGATTTATTTAAGATTGTTTTTCAAATTGATGAAATTAAAAAGATTGAAGCATTATTTAAGGATTCTATGAGAAACTTTTTACTATTTGATATAATTCATCGTATACCTAATAGAGATGAAGAGGTCATTAATTTTCATAGTTTAGCTATATATAATAAAGATTTTGACAATCTAAGATTTATTCATGCAACAGATTTACATATTGCCAGAAGAAATGATTTCATATCGCAATTTTTAAAAGAAAGAACAGGAGAGAAGTCGAATATGCATAAAAAACACATTAAAATTCCTATTAAACTTAAAAAATCTACATTAAAGAGAGATTTTGAGTTTAAAAGAGAGTTTCAGTGGCATAGATTTAAAGACCTACGTAATGCTAAATATAACTTTAATTATCACCTAAGAAAATTAATAAGTTTTGTTAATGATAAAAATATTGATTTTTTACTGCTTGGTGGGGATCTAGTAGATTATGTTGAACCCGCTAATTTTGATGCGGATTATAAAAATAATTTTCATGTTTTAATTGAAATTTTCCTTGGTTTAAATAAGGGTTTAAACAAATCTCCCTTTTTAGTTACGGATAAGGAATTTATTAATAACCAAGAAATTCTATGTCCCATATTTACAATACCAGGTAATCATGACTATCGTAAAGGACATTATAGTCTAAAGTTTGGAAATATTCATAAAATTTTTGGAATTTCAAAGAAGGATATAAAAAATTATGAAGATACAAAAGATTTTAGCTATATTAAAGCTATCTACTCAAAGCGTAGGTTTTTAAGAGATTATTTTTGGAATTTCAACTCCAATCTTAATTATAAGGTAACAATTGGTAATTATAATATCATTCTTTTTGATACAGGAAGGGATTCAATTGCAGATGTGCATGATCTTATTAGAGGCGCTCCAAGTACAAGAGGATTAAAAGATTATCAAATAAAGTTATTGAGAGCCTATATAAAGTTATGTAAAGATGAAAAAATAATTGTTGTAATGCATACTCCTCCTGTTTCTCCAAACTTAAGTATTCTCAAAAGAAGAAAATATAGAAAAAAATTAAAATTAAAACATAGAAAGCTTAAATGGTCTGATTTCTATGAAGATAATTTGAGAAAAAAACTAGAGAATTCAAGATTAGACACTCTTTTTAACCTAAAGTATGAAACTATTATGTATAACTGGCCAGATCTATTAAGAATATTTACTGGATCTGATGAAGTAATTAAAAGAAAAGTGGATTTAATTTTATGTGGTCATACTCATACTGTTAAAGAATTTAGGTTAAAAGAAGCTAAAGAAGTAGAAGCAGAAAGCTTAAGTATAGGATATCTTATTACTCCGATTTTTGTCGATGTTCCTTGTGAAGTCTATACGGATAAATATAGAGATTATTTCAATAAATTCGAAGATCCGATGGATTTGATTATTTGGTTTGATGTAAATAAACCTTTTATCTTTCAAACACAAGCACTTGGTCCTATAGATTCTCGATTTCGAAGATTTAAACCCCCAGGATTTCGTTATTTTGAAGTAAAAAACAATGAAATAGTAGAAAATAGTATTTACTCACTGCATTTAAAAGAATTTTAAGTGGTATTACTATTTGGTGTCTCACTCATGCTCCATTTGCTTTAATCAAATCTAAAACCTCATTATAAGTTGTATCTGACATAGGACCAAATTTTTGAACTTTTAAAGCTCCTACAGCATTAGCAAATTTAGCAATTTTTACTAAATCCCACCCTGCCAAATACCCAACTATAAATGCTCCTCCAAAAGAATCTCCAGCACCAGTAGCATCAACTTGATTCACTTTATATCCAAATACCTTTACTCCATTCATGTTTTTAGAAGAAAAAATCATGCATCCATCTTTTCCTTGCTTTAAAACCACCATTTTAGGTCCCATTTCTAATAATTTAACACTGGCCTCTTTCTCGCCTTTAACCCCTGCTAAGATCTCAGCTTCTTCTCCACTTGGCATTAAAATATCTGTTTCTTTTAATACAGGTTTACATATTCTTCTTATTGTATTTAAAGCAATCATTTCAGGTCTTACATTTGGATCAAATGAGATAATAACATTTGGATTTTTTTGTCTTGCTATTTTCAGAGCTTTGTAACATGCTTCTCGAGAACTCTCACTAATTGAGAGAGTACTGCCTATTATATGTATAGCTTTTACATTTAAAAAATACTCCTCTTTTATGTCATCAGGAGTGGTTTTTCCAGCTGCTCCAGCAACAAAGATAAATTTACGTGAACCATCAGAATTATATTGATTAAATGCTACTCCTGTAGTTGAATTCTTTATGACTTTAATTTGAGAAATATCTACTTTATCATTTTTCAATTTATTAATAATACATTCTCCAAACTCATCATCTCCCACTGCACCTATAAAACCCGTTGATAAATTAAATTGCGATCCGATTCGCGCTGCTGAGTCAATAAATATCGCTGGAGCGCCACTTGGGAAAGGTCCTTTATAGATAGCGCCAATTCTTCCATGTGGGATATCTACATTGCTCCGCATTATCTCAACTAATAATTCTCCTAATGAAATTATATCTGGGCACATAATCTTCTTTAATCTAATTTAAAAATTAAAAATTTCTAAATAATGAATTGATAATTCCACCAAAAATAATATGGAAGTAGATAAATAAAATTCAATAACCAAGAAATATAAATTATTAGGGAAAAATAAGCTCAGAAATTATATTCATTATGAATCTGGTTTTTTCTTTTTTATAGATTAATGGAAAATCTGTGGAAGAGTTGATTTTTACATTCTAATTGCTTGAAACGAGAAAAATTTCTCAGAAGTTAATTCTTAACTTGGATAATTTAAATTATTTTTTTCCAAAAAGATCTAAATCTAATTTAATTCTTTTTAAATGGATATAAAGTTTATATTATTTCTATATTTTTCATTAACAATAACATTTTTAATTATTTAAAAAGGGAAAGAAGGTATAAGTAAATGGTTATAAAAACGAGTATAACTGAGATGTTAGAAATAAAACATCCCATTATCGCTGCTCCTATGGGTCCCTTTTATACAACAGAATTAACTATTGCAGTTTCTGAAGCAGGAGGTTTAGGAGTATTAAGCCATACTAATTTGTTTGGAAAAAGCAGTCTAGAAGAAATGAAAAATAATATGATACATGTAGTCGAACATACAGATAAACCTTTTGGATTTAACATAAGAACATCAAGATTGCAGCTTGATTCTCCAGGTCTTTGTCGTGCGATTCCAAGATTTATAAGAAATAATCCAAAACTCAGAGATCAGTGTATTTATGTCATCACTAGTGCTGGTACACCAAAAATGATACAAAATAATGCCTACGAGAGATTAAAAGAAGCTGGTTCTAATATTAAACATTTTCATGTTGCACCAGCATTATGGCTTGCTGATAAATGTATTACTGCTGGAGTTGATGGTATGGTTATTACTGGATGGGAAGGAGGAGGACATCAATCGTATGAGAAAATTAGTACTTTAGTCTTGCTACAGCAAGTTAAACAGAAATATCCCGAAATACCACTGATTGCATGTGGAGGATTTGCATCTGGAGAAGGTTTAGCATCTGCTTTAGCAATGGGAGCAGGAGCAATCGCAATGGGTTCTAGGTTTATTGCATCAGCAGAAAGTGAATTTCATGATAAATATAAGAATATAGTTCCTCCTGCTAAAGCTCAAGATACAATGTGGGTCACAGGAGTTTTAGGACCCATTCGGTTGTGGAGAAATAATTATTCGCTACATCATGGCGTTGTATCTTCCAAGGAAGAAAAATTGGCATTAGAAACACAAATTACCCCCGAAATCGCCTTAGAAGATCAAAAGCATTATGAAATGACATATGATGGAAACATAGAAGATGGAGCGGTTCTTTTAGGTCAGAGTATTGGAATAATCAATTCAATAGAAAGTGTCACGGATATCATTAATAATATTGTTAAAGGCGCTGAAAAAAGATTGAGAGAAGCTAGTACTTATATTATTTAAAATTTAATCCTTGGATTAAAATACTTATATTATTTTTTTTCTTATTTTAATATATTTCTAATAAAAATTTTTTAATCGAAAATGAACCCTAGAAAAAAGATTGAATTAATTTCTGAAATTTTAGATAGATATGATGAAGGTGTCTGTTTTTATTGTGGAAGCACCCTAAATGGTGATATGGAAGTTGATGATTTTGATGAGGGATATCCTGATGATTGGTGTCCAGACTGCTGTAAAAGTATCGATCCTAATAATGATTGGGAAGATGCATGTTTAGTAGCAATAGATAAAGTAATTCATGATGAAAAGTTTAATCCATAGAAATGTTATGAAAATGATGAGTAATAGAAAAGAAATTAGTCCATATGATTATATTGAGCTTTTTAAAAGAAATACAGCTCTAATAGTAACAATGGGCAAAAATGGAAAATTGAACGTGATGGCGTTGGACTGGAAAAAAATGGAAGAAATGCAAGGTAAACCAGTTATAAGAGCACAAGTTGCTTATAGTAGATATACCTATACTTTTTTAACCGAAGGTGTAAATGAATTTACTATAAATATTCCTTCAAATAAAATGTATTATGCAGTTGATATCGCAGGATCTCACTCAGGTAGAAATACAGATAAGTTTCAAAAAGCAGAATTGAAAACTATTCCAGGACAAAAAACAAAAGTACCTACTCTAAAAGACTGTTTGTTAAGTTATGAATGTAAAATAGTAAAAGATAGTAAATCAGATATTAGTAGTCATCACTATTTTTTTGGAGAAATTTTAGCTGCTTATGCTTCGAATGAGTTAATCAAATAAATTAAAGTGAAAGTTAAAAATGTTTTTCACAATGGCAGTTAGTTGAATTTAGTATCTCTTCACCACAAGGACATTCATCTGGATGTCCAAATTTTTCACATATTTTATTTATTGTTTCACACGAAAACAGGAAGTTAATTTTTTCACTTTCTTCATATGCTTTTTCAACACTTAAACCTAATGATTTATGAAGTAATAATTCCATTAACTGAGAATGGCGAATTAATTCTTTAGCTAATTCTAAACCCCTATCAGTTAATACTACTTCTTTATAAACTTTATACCTCACATAATCTCCTTTCTTAAGTCTTTCTATACAACTCCCTATTGTAGAATGAGGTAAATTAAGCAATCTTGATATAACTCCAACTTTTAATGGTTCTTCTTTTCGATAAAGAAGTTTTAATACAATATAATCTAAATCTATCATTTTTTCTCACTAATTATTTGTTAATGTTCATGACCGCCTATGAAAAGAATTAAAAACATAATCGTAATACCAGCTAAGACTAAGATTAATTGTTTAAGAATTGCTTTTGTTTCATAACTCTGATGAAGTTCTGGAGTTAAGTCAGATAACGCAATGTAAATAAAACTTGCAGCAGATATTGCTAAGAAAAATGGAACTATTTCATTAAAAATTTCTAGAAGAAAATAACTTATAATAGCTGCAGGTATAGTAGCTGAACTTGATAATAAATTATAAAGAAAAGCTTTTTTTTTTGACATCCCATTATGTAGAAGTATACCAAAATCTCCAGTTTCTTGAGGGATTTCATGTATTAATATTGTAATACCAACTGCTATACCGATATGAAAATCTGTTAAAAAGGCAGCAGCAATAACAATTCCATCAGTGAAATTATGAAAGGAATCACCAACCAAAACAACAAGTCCAGGAGCATGAGCATGTACTTCACATGTATTATTTTGACAATTTCTCCATATTACAAATTTTTCAAGAAAGAAAAAAAAGAATATTCCCCCAAGAATTACTAGCATGATTGTGTGAGGTTCACCTCCAGAACTTTCAATTGCTTCTGGGATTAAACCCATGAAAGCTGCTGTAAGTAAAACACCTGTAGCAAATGAAAGTAATGCGGGTATAAGAATCTTTTGTATTTTTTCACCTGCAAATATAAAACTTCCCGAAGCGAAAATTGCACCTACACTTCCTAAAATTGCAAATAAAATTATCCAAATAAGAATTTTATGTCACTTTATTTCAATATATAGTTGTATTGTATAGTAAAAAAGGAAATTTAAAATTTACGATCCTTCGTAAAAAATTAAAGTTGATGTTCCGAGAATTTAATTATTAAAATACCCAATAAATAATTATAACAACTAAAAAATTGTCAATGAGGTAATTTTCTTATTAGTAATCCTCTCACTTTAACATGTATCGAATGCAAAAAAGAATATAAGTTCAAATCATCAATAGAATATAGATGTCCTGATTGTAAGGGATTACTATGGTTTAAAGCAGACATCAATTCAATAAAAGAGAAATTTTCTCTTATAAAAATTATTAATAATATATGGGATTATAAATTTAGCTTCCCACCAATTAGTTCAGATTTTCATATTACCCTAGGAGAAGGTGGAACTCCATGTTCAATCTCTAAAAAATATGGAAAACAATTAGGAATAGAAAATTTATATTTTAAGGATGAATCTCAAAATCCTACTAATTCTTTTAAAGATCGTTGTGCAGCTCTTCTTATTTCTCATGCTCGGAGTTGGGATTTTAAAAAATTCATATGCGCGTCTAATGGAAATCAAGGAGCTTCTATAGCAGCTTATACATCACTTGAAGGAATGGAATGCTTAAATATTATTCCCGAAAAAATAGATATAGGTAAGAAAGCTCAAATGATAGCATATAATTCTGATTTAAAAATTGTTGGAGATACTGTCGATGATGCTATTGATTATATCCTAGAACAAAAAGATCTTAATGACTTTTATCAATGTACACCTGAATTAAACCCACTAACTCTTGAAGCTGAAAAAACAATCGCTTATGAAATATTAGGCCAAATAGGAAAAGTAGATTTAGTTATTATTCCTATGGGGAGTGGAGAATTATTAGTGAGTTTATGGAAGGGTTTTAATGAGCTTAAAGAGGCAAATGTTATCACTAATATTCCAAAGCTAGTTGGAGTACAATCTCAAGTCTTATCTCCTATCGTAAATGAGTTTTTAGAATTTAACGATAATTATCTTAGAAATAATGAAATTCATAAGTCTCTTGCGTTGGGAATATTAGTTAAAAAACCATTATATAAAGATTTAGCTATTAAATACATTAAAGAAAGTAAGGGTACTGTAATTGCTGTTCCAGAAAATTTAATCTTAAGTTCTATTGATGAACTTATAAGAAGTGAAGGAATTTTTGCCGAACCAGCCTCTGCTTTAGCATTTGGAGCTATCCAATTACTACAGCAAAAAAATTTATTTGATACCCAAGAAAAAATAGTGTGCCTTATTACAGCGAGTGGATTAAAAGCTCCCTATGTTTTAGAAGCAATTTCTTCCCAAACCAAAACGACTGGAAAAGGTTCAATAATCATAACTAAATTAAAGATTTTATCACAAATTTCTTTATCTAGCATCAAAGGAATAACTGGAACCAAAATCAAGGAAACAATGGAAAGTATTACCTTAGCAGCAATTTATCAACATCTGAAGGAACTAGAAACAAGAAGATTAATATCGAGGAAAAAAGAAGGAAAAAAAGTATTATATTTCATAACAGATAGTGGTAGAAAAGTTTTAGATGCATTAGATGTTTTAATTTCCCTACTTTAAGGATGTTCCGTAACTACTTCTCCATTATCAATAGAAATGAAAAGTTTATCAAATACTTGAGGTAAATTATTTATTAAATTCTTACGAGTAACAACTATTAGTGCTAACGATGCTATAGCTCCGAATCCAAATTGAAATAGGTTTCCAGGTACTTCAAACAAAGCCGCCCCTATTCCATATAATGGAAGCTCAACAATGAAATAACCAGCAACCATAATGATTCCTCCTATAATAACAGCAAGAATGTCTCTTAAATCAATTCTTTTTACCTTCTTTTTTGGATTACTAATTATTCCCACAATAAATCCTTCTAGACCTTTAATTATTAAAGTTGGAATTGTAAACTGTGGAAATCCGATTATATCTGCTATAGCAGAACCTATCCCTCCAGAAAGCCCTCCAATAATAGGACCAAAATATAAACCAGACACCATTACCCCAAAGTCGCCTATATTTATATATCCAGTAGTTGCTGGAACAGGGATTCTAATTATCATGGTGAAAACGAATGTTAATGCAGCAAATATTCCAATAATTGAAATTGATAATGAATTACTTGGTAAAAGATATCCCATAAATGTTTTTGATAAATTTTGAGGTTTTCCTTGCATGATTTACTCCTTTAATTTACATTTTAAATATTCAAGATATATAAGTTGAAACTTATATATAAACTTTATTTGTGAATTACATAATCTAACATATAAAAATAGAAAAAAAATTAAAAAATTAAAAAATTTGGGCATCTAAAAGTTGGAATAAATCATGAATTTTGTACCTGAACCAAGACTATAAATTTCGAATTTTGAACCTTTTTTTGTTTCACAGAACATTTGAATCATAGGGAAAAGGTAGATCTGAGAAGTGATTTGCGAATCTTTATCTTTTTGATAACTTTTATGATCACTTCCAGCCGCAGATATAGTTTTTCTAATATTTTTATTCATATAACCTAGAGAGGCTTCCGCTTTAGATTCTAAATCTTTGAAATCACTAAATCTAATTCCTTCTACATCTTCTATCATCTTATGAAGATCTTCTCCAATTTCTTTTTCGTATTTCGTCTGAGCAGAACTATGAAGAACAGGTACCCCCGTTACGACAGTTTTAAATGGAACTGGTAAAATTTCATATTTATATAGATTTTTATGACCGCCACATTCTTTACATTGTTCTCGTCTAGTACCCGTACCATAACAAGCCGCACAAGGATAAGAAAAGAGCTTTTTCTCTTTGCTTTCTTCCTCACCCACTAAAACAATCAAATTTTCTTCAATTTTTCCCGTTCCCTTGCAAGTTTTGCATTTATCTTCCATATAACCTCTTCCTTTACAGCTGGGGCAAGAAATTGACTGTAATGATTCATATGTAGGTACTTTTTCATCCCCCTTCCAATTCTCTTTATTTACTTGTCCTTTACCCTTGAAGGAATAATATGTTGTTCTTCCTACTTTTGGAGCAGTAACCTTCTCTTCCTCCTTTCCTTTTGGAGCTGGTCCAAGGGCTTTCTTGACAGCAAAATATATTGCTGCTTCTTTCATGGTATTTTTAACATATTCTGCTGCACTAATGGCATCTAAAGAAAACATTGCTCCTTTTGTTCCAAATTGCTTTTCCATATTTTTTTTGTTTTTCCTTACAGCGCTTTGTTTCCATCGCTCAAAAATATCATCTAAGTTTGGAGTTTTTATACGAACCTCAGGCATATTTTAACACTTAAATTTTTTATATTGAATTTTTCATTTATTTAAAATTATAAAAATATAAAATAGAATAATTTATAATTTCTTCTTAAAATTTGAATACAAAATTGTTTTTAATCTTACTTTAATTAAAAAAAAAAGAATGTAAAATCATAAAATAGAATAATTTTAAAATAGAGTAATTTATATTTTTATATAGATAGAATTCATAATCTTCAACTACATAAAGAAGAGAAAAAGAACGAAAAATGTCTGCTGAAGATAGACAAGCGGTTGAGTATTTTCTTGAATGGATTCGGAATAATGGACTCTCACAATGGATTGAACATTTCCTCAATCAAGGTGATGAGCTAAAACTTAAGCAAATTAAAGAAGTCTATGATAAAATTAAAGCGGTATTTGGATTCTAAAAAGGAATTTTTTTATTTTATTTATACTGGTTGATTTGTAAAACATATAAGGGTTTCAATTTGACTTTTCCTTTAAAGAAGTTTTTCACTGTTTTAGATAGAAATCGTCAAAATAAGAAAGAGTTGCTTTTCAATATAAATCTCTTTTATTTAAAATCATTCAAGGAAAAATCATTTACTTTTGCTTATGTTAATGAACCGTTTTTTAGAGGAACCGTAACTTTTGGTTTAGATATAAGAAATAAAATACGGCCGTTAAGTTTTAATAAAATTGATAAAGATGGAACGATTATTCCTGTAAATCCACGTCTATTAAAGAAATTTTTACTCTCTAATGAGAATAAATTTGTTGCTTTTCCAAGTCAAACTATTTCTGAGGAGTTAACTCCCATAAAAGAGATGTTAAAGAATTTTCAATTTGATAAGAATAGAATAATTAACTTAACATTCTGTGATTCATGTTTAGATAAACAGAAATTTACAATTTTGAGGGAAGGTTTTCAAATTAAATCTCTTAAAAATCAAATAGTTTGTACTGATTGCGCATATGAGATCATCCTTAGACAAGCTAAAGTTTCAGGATTATTTCCTGATGGAAAAGTAAGTCCTAAGCTGAAGAATTTTTTTCAACATTTGATTTTAAAATTTAAGGATATTAAAAAAGTCGTTTCCGCATTTAAAGCAGACTTTAATCCAGTACGGAGTAAAGAAATTACTATTTATGATATTGAAAGAAGCCCAACTATTAGCAAAAAGTATCTTAATTATAGTATAAAAGATTTAGAGATTAATCCTTCCTTTAAACAAGTTTTACAAAATTTAAAAATTTCTACACTTCTACCTATCCAAGCAATCTCTATTGAAAATGGACTTTTATCAGAAGAGAATGACCAATTAATAATGGCTCCTACATCTGCAGGAAAAACTTTAGTAGGTGAATTAGCAGGAATTACAAAACTACTCGAAGATAAGAGTCAAAAACTGTTATATCTGGTTCCGATAGTTGCGTTAGCTAATATAAGAACCGAAGTGTTTAAAAAAAAATATAAACCATTAAATTTGAAAATTCTAAAGAGAGTTGGAGAATCTTTATTTGAAAAAAAAGATGAAGACAATCTGGAGGATTTAATTAATGCAGATATAATTATTGCTACTTATGAAGCAATCGATTTTATTCTAAGAAGTGGAAATAAAGAAAAAATTGGAAACTTTGGAACCATTGTTATTGACGAAATTCAAACTTTAATTGATCCTGATAGAGGATTTTTGCTAGATGGTTTCATTGCTCGGCTAAAATCACTTTTTAATGATGCACAATTTTTATATCTTAGTGCTACTGTAGGAGAACCACAAGTTTTAGCTAATAAATTGAACAGTGTTTTAATCCGTTATAATAATAGACCTGTTCCCATCGAACGCCACCTATTACTATGTTTAAATGAAAATATTAAACAAAAGTATATAGCAAAATTAGTTAAAAATAGTTTTTCAAAACAATCTATATATGGATTTAAAGGTCAATCTATAATTTTTACAAATACAAGAAAGAAATGTGAAGCTCTTGCAGTATCTTTACAAAATAAAGGAGTAAATATGAGAGCATATCATTCAGGATTAACAAACGAAGAAAGAAAAGTTATTGAGAGTGATTTTCAATCTCAAAAAATTACTGGGGTAGTAGCGACAGCGGCATTAGCGGCGGGAGTGGATCTTCCTGCACGACAAGTTATATTTGAATCATTAGCTATGGGGATAAATTGGTTATCAGTAGCTGAATTTGAACAGATGTTAGGAAGAGCTGGGAGGTTAAAAAAACATGAATTAGGACTTGCATACGTTCTTGTTGAGCCAGGGAAAATCTATTCACCAAAAATGAGAGATACAGAGGAAAATATAGCCATAAAATTATTAAGTGGAAAGATAAAAGATTTTGAATTACCTGCTAATGAAGATAAGTCTCTTACAGAATTATTAGCTTCTATATCAATATATCGTGAGGGGGTTAATAGAGAAAAGTTATTTGAATATTATGGGTATCTAATTAATAATTATTTTGAATTGAATATTTTCCTTAACAGATTAAATTCTTTAAAACTAATAAGAGTAAAGGAAAATTTTCTTTATAAAGTAACACGCATAGGACAAGCTATTGCTAAATCCTTTTTAACAGTTGAACAGTGTATTGAGATCATAGAAATGTTGAAGAATAATCAAAAAAGTATTATTGAAATTGCTCTAGATCTCAAATCTTTGAAAAACGTATACTTATCTAAAAAAATTGTATCAGATTTAGCAAAGAATGTATCTATGAAATATTTCTCAAACAATTTGTTTAGTGCTAGTGTTTTATCATTGATGAATGCTGATTATGTAAGGAAAAGAAAATCATTTTCACAAGGTTTTATTGATTTTATTATGAATTTAACTAATGATATATTCAATTGTAATTGTAAAGATAATCCTTATTGTGATTGTGGTAGATTAAATCTTGAAAAATTAATCTTAAAACTAAGAATTGAAAATAATCTTTCAATAAAAGTAATAAGCAGCTTTCTAGAAGAAAATTATAACATTATAATTTACAAGGGAGATATAATTGATTATTTGCAAAATCTTATTTATAGTCTTGAGAGTTTAAAAAATATTGCTGAAGGATTGGTTAATTTAAATAAAAATTACATAGAAGAAGTTCTAGAAATACCTATTATCATAGAGCGAATTAAATATTAAGTATATAAAATTATTATATTCTAACAATTTATTAATTAATATTTTAATTAAATAAAAATTCATTAACTGTATTTAAAGTAAACATAATATTTCTATGCTTTATTCTATATTTCTTTTTAGTCATTCAGGTTCATTAATATATGAAAAGAACTTCCAAGACATTGACTCTGGTAAGATGGAAATATTTAATAGCTTTTTCTCAGCTATAAAAAGCTTTGTTTCAGAATTAGTTCTTGAAGGTTCAAAAGAATTAAAAAATATTGAGTTAGGGGATTATATGGTATATATAACATCATTGGAGGAAGTTAAAGCAGATTTGGTAATTATTGCTGATAAACAAGACTATAAAATTATCACGAGATTAACGCCTAAATTTATAAAAATTTTATTAAAATACGCACAAAATATTCTTGATTGGGATGGTGATAAAAATGAATTATACATCTTAGATAGCTCCCTTTCAGAATTAATCTTTTCTAGCAAGAAATTGATCGAAGGGACATCATTAATTGAAAAACCAGAACATTTTTTGAAATCTATATGGTCGCATAAGAAGGATCTTTCAGTACAAGAAAAAAAAATAAGAGTTCAAGAACGAGAATTTCTTATTGAACAATTTAATAAAGTAGCGATTATTGAGAAATTACAAATTGCAAGTAGAATACTTAAATTATGTGAACAATTAAGAGATGAAAGGTTTTTTATAGTTTATCAAGAAGAATTAAAAAAACTAAAAGATCAATTTAAGGATACAAAACTTAAATTAAATTATTATTTAAACAAAGTGAAAACATCATTATTAGATATAATTAACAGTTTAGGTAGGAAATCTATTCGAGATGGCGATTATAAAGAGATCTATATTAATTTATACTCATTTTCAACTAAGTTAAAACTTATGTCTTCGAAAAGCAAATGGAAGGAATATAGAGAGCTTGCTTCTAAATTAATTAATAAAGAAGAAATCACTGATGAAGAACTCACTAATACCCTCTCTTCAATCTTAAATATGGATGATAATGTTGAAGTTTACTTAAAGTAGATATTTTGCTAAACACATTGCAGAATATAAAAAGATTAAGTTGTGTGAATTTCAATTATATCATTATCTTCTAAATCATAGTCTAAACCTACCTTTTTACGATTTTGACGAGCTCCTTTTCGTATTATAACGGCATAGTCAAATAGTTCATAAAAACTACGATGTATTTTCATTGCCACATCTTTAACTGTAGGCATAGATGGATGTGTGTCTAAGATTAAAGGTTTATCAGCAATGTCTCCGTTATGCATTGTATAAATTTTAATTTTTTCTAAAAATTGTAGAATTGTATCTCCTAAATTATCTGGAATTTCACTTTTAAGTACACTTGAGCCAATAATAAGTGGAAATTTATCTGAATAGGCTTTTTTTAAATTTTTAAAAGTTTCTTGAGTTTGAGGCAAATCACCTTTAGTTCCAAAAATTATTGCCTTTTTATAAACTACAGAAGAGCTTAGGGCATCAACCACGTTCTCAAGTGTAATTTTACCATATACTCTTACTATAGCATTTCGAATACCACTCTCTTGAAAAATTTCTTTTATCTTATCTGTTAATTCTTCTATATTTTCATTTTCTTCTTTTGCTTCTTTTGTTAAATAAAATACTTGAATTTTATTTGCCCCCGTTTTTTCAATTGTTATAGGAGGTGGAACGATATTTATCCTAATGTCAGCATTACTTAATTCATTTAACATTAAACTCATTTGTTCTTCATAATTTCGGGATAAATCAATACAAAAGCAGATTAAATCGCAGGATCTTAGCTGAGAAAGAATTTCTTTGCCATTTCCAACTCCAGTTGATGCACCTTCCATTATAGAAGGCATGTCAACTATTTGAAATCTTATTTTGTTATATTCATATATCCCTATTTCAGGAATTGTAGTGAATTTGCCCATACTATCTTTCGCAGCTCCAGTTAATAAATTCAATAGTGAAGTTTTTCCCACACCAGGAGTATGATAATCACTGATTAAGATTATTTGCAAGCCTTCCTTTTTAATTGAAAAAGGACTTATCTGTTTTCCAGTACTAGTTTTTAGTCTAATTTTTCTTTTTTCTAGTTCCCTTTTCAGTTTGGCAAGACGTGATCTGTTTAATGCAACAATCTTTTCTGTAGCTTTATGTTTAGGTACTAAAGAGAGAAATTCTTCTAATTTCTTTATCCTTTCTTCCAAAGAACCAGCATCTAAATATTCTTGATATTTACTTTTTGCTTGAGGGGGTAAATTACTGCTCAAAATACAACCGATTTGCTTTAATTTAAAATATAGAGCGAAATCTATCCTCTGTTTTTAATTTTAAATCTCCTAAAATTTCATTGACACGACTCTCAAAATTTTTAAAATATTTTTCTTTTTTCTCAAAGATATCATTGAGAGAATATCTATTAAGGAAATAAGAGAGAATCTCATTTAAATATTGTTTAACTAATTTTGTATCTGTTTCTTTTTCAATAATTGCATAAGATAATATAGGTTGCTTGTTATTGGGGTCATTACTCGGTAAGGCAATCATCTCTGAATAACAGACAAGTTTAAATGAAGCGAGAGATACTACATTTATGTTATCACCAAAAACCTCATTTGTAAATGACTCTAAAGCAGAAAGAAATCCTGCCCTCAAATCAGCATCCAAAACATTATCTGAAGAGGAATAATAACGTATATCAATTAAATTACGCATTCCCAGATTAATTCCACATTCTAATATCGCCATTTTTCGTGAAATTGTTTATTAGGACTTTAATTACTTTAGTAAGATTATATGTTTTATATTAAGCATTAATGTATTTATTTCTATGTCTTTTTAAACCTTTATTTAATATATTTTTAATTGTTTTCTATATGCAATGAATGTATTTTGGAGCAAAAAGGCTACCGTAAGAGGGCCCACACCACCAGGAGTTGGAGTAATACTTCCACATTTTTCAATTACATCATTAAAATCAACATCTCCGCATAATTTATCATTTACTCTACTCTGACCTACGTCAATTATAATTACACCATCTTTAATCTTTTCTTTTGTTACAAAATTGGGTTTCCCTACTGCTACTACTAGGATATCTGCTCTTCTCATATGTTCTTCAATATTTTTTGTAGATGTATGACAAATTGTTACTGTTGAATTTCGTTTTAACAGCATAAATATAAGTGGTTTTCCTACTAAATTGGAACGATTGATAATAACAACGTCTTTTCCCTTAAGATCTATATGGTAATGTTCCAGTAATGCAATAATACCTTTAGGGGTGCATGGTGCTAATTCTTCATTGTAATCAAAAAGCATACCCTTGTTAATAGGATTAAAACCATCAACATCTTTAAGGGGAGTTATTTTTTCTAATAGTTTCGGCGTGATTTCTCGTAATTTTTCTGGTAGAGGTATTTGTAAAAGAATACCATGAACGGTATTGTCTTTATTAAGTTTATCTATCTCTTTCAATAATTTATCTTCTGAAATATCTTTTTCCAACTTTATTAAAATAGATTCAATACCAACTTGAGCACATTTCTTTCTCTTCATATTTACATATATCTCTGAAGCTGGTTCTTCTCCCACTAATACTGCTGCCAACTTCGGTTTGATTCTTGTATTTTTGAAGGCTTTTTTAATTTTTTCTTTTAATTCTAAATTTAGCTTATCTGCTAAACTTCTTCCATTGAGAATTTTGCTTTCCATGATTAAAATTTAATTTTAAATAAGAATATCAAAAATTTTGAAACTACACCTAAATATAAATAAGATTATTAATATAGTCATAAAGAGGAATTAAATAGATTTATACTCTTCTTTTTCGCCAAACAAAATAGATAAGTAATATAGTTAATCCAATACCGCCTAATAAGCCTATTAAAATCCAATAATTAAACTCTATCATCCAAACTTCTTCCTTTAATTTACTTAAAGAGTTAAAAGCTTTTAATGTTTCAAAAGCAAAAAATGAATTAAATACTGAAGATAATTTTTGCTCAGTACCATCAGTGCTGTCAACAAAACCACCATCTATAAAATTTTGATGATCTATTACCCAATTGACTGTAGGACTCTTGTTTAACTCCTCATCATCAATTAATTTTATTGCGTTAACACAATAAAATGTGCTATACAGCATAGCATATTTAGCCAGATAAACAGGTAAATAACCCCCATAATTAGTTAAATCACCTGAATCACTTATATAAAATGATTTAAGATAGGCTAAAGTTTGATTTTTATCAACTAGTTCATCTAAAGTCCCTAACATATTTATTAAAAATACAGCATAATAGGTATTTAAAATGTTAGAAGATATACTACTATTCCCTCCATAACCTCCATCAATATTACCACAAGATAATATCCAGCTTTTATGTTTATTTATATCCTTATGAATAGTTACTGACTCATTAATTAACGAAAAGATTTGGATAACAAAATATGTTGAACTTAAACTTACTGAACTAGAAGCATTCGATATAGAAAAACCACCATCTTGTTCAGTTTGATTGAGATATCCAGAAATCCTGTCTTTTAAAGTTGTATCAATAGAATCTTCAATGGAATCCAAGATATCAATTGACTTCAACAAAAAGTATAGATTAAAAATATTTACATTATTTTCATCAAACATCTCTGTTATATTTTCTTTTAAATTATCTGTAAGTAAAGATTTATCATGAGGATTTCTTCCATAGTAGTCTAAAATTTGTAATGCATAAGCTGTCGCTTCAAAAGAAACATTATATTCACCATTTTTAGAATTTGAAAATCCTTTACCGTCGATTTCTGTACTATATATAAAACTAATTAAATAACTTTTTCGCTCTTTACCTAAAACAGCAGGAATTACACTTAACAGAAATAAAAATATTAAAGTAATAACAATTAGGTTCTGGTATTTACTTTTCAATTAAACAAAACCTTACTATGATTCAAAATTTTAATTTCTTAAATTTAACTTGAAATTAAAAATTAACTATAATTAAAATATTTTGTTTGGAAATTTCAAATAAAAGAAAAGTTGTAAAGGATATTACTTGTGAACAAGTATTAGAATAAAATTTGTGAAATTATTTTTATTAGTCTAAAGTATTTCACTGATATCTCTATACAATAAATTTACATTAGATTGGAATTGCTCATGAGTAATAAAAAGTTTTAAAAAACTTGGTAAACTTCCTAGAATTGCGGCACCATTGAAAATCGAATATTGAAGATTGTCTGGAACATAAAATCTAAGGATTTTATTTGCAGATTCAAAAAATTCAGAAAATTCCTGAGCCGCGCTTCTTTTAGTTTTCTTTGGGGCTTCTACTTCTTCTAAAGCTTCAATCGCTCTTCCACAATAAGGACAGAAAACAGAAGAAGAATCCATGATTTCATTTTTACAATGTGGGCATATAACAGCACCTTCTTTCTTTTTCAGGTTTTTTTCTTCTGATTGTGGACCAATTTTAAATTCAGGTACTACCATTCGAGCGTTACAACTAGGACAATATTCTAGTCCAGTACTTAAATCTACATAAGCTCCACATTGAGGACATGTATCCGCTTTTTTCTTTTTAATTTCTATCGCTTGTAATTTTATTAATTCACTTTTAACAACCGACATTGCAGTAACTGGTTTAGGTATAGGTCCCAGTTGAGGGAGAAGAGTATCTAATTCTGCTTCAAATCTATCTTGAAAGCCACTATAAGACAGATTTCCTCCAGAAAAAACTATATGAGATAAAAGTTCACTCCAATATTGTTTATCCATAATTCTTAAACAAGCGATAACGGCTTCTTGAACACTCATAACATTCCCATAACCTAATATACTGGGATTAAATAAGACTTCAGGAGCTTCATAGAGGACATGATTAGGAATTCTTATATTAGATCCATCAGGCATAGAATAACTTAATGTATCTGTCGAACCAGTAGTTTTTTTTGGATCTAAAAGAAAATAACAATTTTTTTCCTTAATTTCTCTAACAATTTCATCAGCAGCAGAAGAAGCTATGCTAATTCCTTCTCTCATCATCAAATTCTTTAAATTTTGATTAACATCGATACCTGCTAGATTTAACTTTTGAACAGCCTGATGAATTATCTTGCCATTAATCACTGGTACAATCCATGTTAATCCATCACCACTTTCAATAACTAAACCTGACGTAAGACCTACACTGAATATTGATAATAAGGGTGTAGGCATCATCATCAAGCTTTTAACTCTATGTGTTTCAAACAGAACTCGCGCAATATATTCCTTAGTTTCTTTCTGTACAAACGGTGCTTCCGTATAAAATACAGGATAATCATAGAGATTATCAATTCTAAGTAATGTGTAAAAAATATAATTTAATATTTCATAGTAACTATCCCAATCCATTATTGCACCTCTCTGGATTGGGTATTTTATCTTTAAAACGCCACGCATGCGCTCACAGTCGTTCCCTACATATATATTTCTTGCTCCAACATCTACCAAAACAGCCTTATATTTTTCAGTTCCAGTTATGCATGGAAATACAAATCTTGGACTAGGTTCTCCTGCAAATCCAATCTTCACATACATAGAACCGATGTCGATTATAATTGGTGTTCCGGGTAGAGGTATTGCCATTTTTCTTTTAGTGCTTTTGTTTTAATCTTTTTTAAATTTGATAATACTTTTAAAGTTATACAAAATAAAAAGACTATCTATAAGAATAATGTATAGTTTGCATTAAAAAAATTTTACTTTCGATTTTATAATATTTTAAATTTCAATTTTATTGCCTTATGATTCTTCCTATAAAAAGATGAATAAAAGTAAATTATCGTTTTTTTATTTTCTTTTTTTAAATGTATTGTTTTAAGTGGTCCAATAATGATTTTAAAATATGATTTTGTAATAATAATCCAATTAATTCATTACTTTCATTTACTACAGGTAAGCGTTCAATATTTTTATCAAACATTAGATCTAAGGCACTTTTTACAGTTGTGTCCTTTTTAATTACAAAAGGTTCTGGGGTCATTAGATCTTTAACAGTCTTATTTGGAGATTCTAAACTCATAGCAAACCTAGCTAATCGAATATCTCGTTGAGTTATAATCCCAACTAGTTTTTTTCCTATAGAATCTTTTACTACGGGAAGCCCACCAATATTTTTTCTAAGCATTAAGAGTTCAGTTGCACTTATTTTCTCATCGGGAGTTATATAAAGTGGACTATCAATCATAATCTCGGATACTTTAATTTCCCCAAATTTTTTTAAGCTATCTTCTACCATTCTAATTTAAAATATTTTTTAAAAGAATTTTATGTTATTAAATCTTTGATTTAGAAATAATCAATATTGAAATTAAAATATAATTATTAGTTGATTTTCATCGTTTCACTAAGTTTTTTCTCTACCTTTCTCATTTCTTCTAAATATTCATTGTAATACTTTAAAAGAAATTTACCCCATTCATTTAGTTTTACCGAACCACCTCCTCCAGGCCCTCCTTTGCTTGTTATAACCACAGCTGAACCAGTTCTTTTCTCAATTCTCTTTAAAATGTTCCATGCATATTTATATGAATAATTACATTGTCTAGCAGCCTGAGTTAAAGAAGCATCTCTATTTTTTTCAATATTTTCTAATAATTTAGCCCATCCTGAACCCAATATACTCTCATTTTCAAATTTTAACCAAACTTTTATACCAAAACCTATTTTAGATTTTAATCTTTCAATATTAGACCCATTCTCCATAATAAATATTTAATTTCGTTATTTTAATAATTTATTAGATTTAACAATGGAAAAACATTAAAGTTAAGAGATTTTTAATTTTTTATTAATTAATGGTTTGAATTTATGTTTATACCTAGAAGTAGTGCAATTAAGGACGGAAAAAAAGTTTTTAGAAATTTATATTATTTCCCCGAAATCCAAATGCTTGATTGCAATCAATATATTATTGTTGATAAAAATACTGATGATATTGCTTTATTTGATGCTGGGAATGGGGCAAGTCTTAAAGGTTTATTTGATGGAATGGAAAAATTAAATTTAGATCCCAAGAATATAACCAAAGTTTATCTCACCCATGAACATGTTGACCATGTTTTAGGCGTCTACAAAATTATGGAAATTATGAAAGATAATCCTCCTGAGATTTTTGCCTATGGTGATACTGCTAAAATCTTAAAAGAGGGGAATAAATCTAAAATTTTTCCTGGAGAATGGGGGATTGGACCAGAGATGTTTGGTATTAAAATTAAATCATTAAAAGTAAGTGATATAGTTGGGTTAACCGAAATTCAAATTTTTTCTGAATTCAATTTTCAGATTCACTATACTCCAGGACATTCTAATGGTTCGATAAGTTATTATGAACCTAATCATCGGATTTTAATTCCAGGAGATTTAGTTTTCACAGGTGGAAGTTTTGGACGATATGATTTTCCCGGTGGATCCTTAAATAAGTTAATCGAATCGATAACGCTTGTAAAGAATCTAGATGTAAAGTATCTTCTTCCCGGTCATATGGGTATTAGTGAAAATGGAAACCAACAAATAGAGCTCTCATATCGGATGGTTCAATCTGTTGGATCATTTTATTAAAAACATTCAATACTAAAGAATGGAAATTTTTTTTAATTTACGTGTCATATAGAAAAATAAAGAAATCCCGATCGTATAAAATTAAAGATGAATAGGATGAATGAAATTAATAAGAAGGATAATAATCAATTGGAAAAAAAAACAATAATTTTGCGAAATTTTTCTAAAGGAATATTTTTCTTACCCTTATTTTTATTATCGATACTATTTTGGTTAATTCAAGCATTTCTAAAAGAGTTAAATCCTTGGTTAGGTGGTATTTGGGTGATCATCTTTTTTTCAAATTTTAGTATAACTGTATTAGATTTTCCATCTTATAGAGTCTTAATCTTAATCCTTATTACTGTTATAATTGTTTTATTAATTATTTTTTTTAGTTTAATTCCTACTTTGGAAGAGGAAGGTATTCTTGGGGAGGAATTTAATCTTGGACTTCCTGCAGAGTTCTATATGATAATGACCATAGTTTTAGGATTAATTTTAGGTCTCATTTTTATTACTACTAGATTTGATTATTACAAAATTGAGAGAAACGAAGTTTATCATAAGAAAGGCATTTTTTCTTTGTCAACAGAAAGATTCCCAGTTAGCGGTTTAAGGATTAAGAAGGAAATTCCGGATTTATTTGAATATTTGATGTTAAAAGCAGGAACTATTAGTTTGATATGGAAGAATAAGATTGTGATTCTTAATACAGTCCTGAACATTAAAAAAAAGACTAAGCAAATTGATGATCTTTTGAGTCATCTCCAAGTTTCCGTTGATAAAGGTTCACATAATGTAAATTAATGCTATTTAAAATCCAAATTATACGTATTATCTTAACTTTTTTCCATACATATAGATTAAATAGCTAAAAGTATAAGAGATGAAAATTATTTTCATATCAATTAAAATGATAAAAATATTTAAATAACACATCTTTCTTTTATTTTCATAAACCCTTTATATAAATAAAATTTATAAAAAGAAAGTGAAAATTTATGCCAAGTGCAACCAAAAAAGATGAAATATATCTTCGCAGTTATCCCAAAGTGATTTTTTTCTGGCCATTACTTGTTTTCTCCTTTACTGCATGGTTAATTCAATTTTTCGTTGAAGATCCAATTGGGTGGTTAGGAACCACATGGATGATTGTATTTTTTACAAATTTATTTGTTACTGCTTTTGATTTTTCTTCCACTAAATTCTTTGTACTTATTTTAGCTATTGTTGTTGCGATTTTACTAATGGTTTTTTTTCTGCTTCCAAATATTCCAACTTTCCACGTCGAAGGTTTTAATCTTGGGATAACAGCTCTATTTTATGCAATTACAACTTTAATCCTCTTAATTATTTTAGGATTTGTTGTTCTTAGTGCCAGATTCGATTACTGGAAAATAGAGCGTAATGAAATATATCATAAATCAGGTATTTTTGCTAGTGCTGAAAGATTCCCTACAAAAGGTTTACGAATTAGAAAAGAAATACCTGACGTTTTCGAATATTTTATGTTGAGAGCAGGGAGTATAAGTTTATTTCCAGGAAAAGCTGATGAAGTAATTTTGTTACCAACAGTTCTTAACATTAAGAAAAAAGAACAACAAATCGATGCTCTCTTATCGTACGTTTCAGTTGAACCTGATGAAGTGGATTAGTAGTGATACATTTATTAATTAATTTTTATTTTTTTATTTTTAAATTATTCTAATTTCTTTTAAACAAGAAGAAAAGCTTTATTTTTATTAAATAAATAAATTTAAGTGTTAATCCAAATTTTTAAAATATACCTTATGTCTCACCCGCCGATACTTTTATTTGATTTTGATGGAGTCATTATAACCCAAAAAGCTCTTGAATATACAGCATTAAAGTATTTAAGGAGTAAATTTTATAAGTGGAAAAATATAAATAATTTAAAACTTATTGATTTAGCTCGTCTTTTTGAAGAAGCTGATTCAAAAAATAGAATTAAAGCATTATTTAATGTTTTCAGAGCATATAAGAACCTTATTCCTAGTAGATGGAGAAGAATTTTATTTTTTATTAAGTTTAGACGATCCTATCCCAAATATGAAAAATATGAAACTCTAAAGCAAAATTTAGATAACGTCTTGATTAAATTTAAAAAAGAAGGGATCCCTTTAGGAATCGTATCAAATACAAGTAGCGAAAGGTTAAATGATTTTAGAAAAAGACTTAATTTGGATAAGTATTTTTCTGTTTTCGTTTCTCGCGATGATTCACCTTATAGGAAACCACACGCATATCCAGTAATCGTAGCCTTAATTAAAATTAAAAAAGAGCTTAAAATTTCTTCAATAAATAAAAAAAATGTATTTTTTATTGGAGATTTACCTGCTGATATTGAATGTGCTAAAAATGCAGGGGTTAATAGTATCGCATTACTTTCTGGTCATGGTAACAAAATGGATTTAGAGAAATCCAGTCCAACTATTATCCTTCAAGATATTAAGAACATTTTGGAAATCGAACCATTCAAAAAATACTTAACTGATTAAATATTTAAGATCTTTAAATATGTTTAATCTGGAAGAGTTTGAAAACGGTAATCTCATTTTTATAGTGGGTAAACTTAATAAGTATTTAGAAAAGAATAAAGTAACCAAAATTTCAAAATTATTAGAAGAGTTAGAAGAATTATTAGATAAACAAGAGGATTTTGCTGTACCTATAACATATATACTTAGTATATTAGCAGAAAATAATTTTGAACTAATTTCTGAAAGTCTGATTAACAGAATTTTAAAATATCTCCATTCTGATAATAGTAAATTAAAAATAAATTCAATTATAATAATTGGATTTGCTATTATGGCCAAGGCAAGATACTACAAGGTGTATTCTCTTGAATTTATTCAATTTTTAATTGATAAATCAGAAGATGTTAGAAATAATGTCCATTATTTTTTATCAGAATTGGCAGATAAAAACCCAGAAATATTCAAATCAAATATAGATTTATTAATAGAAAGCCTTTTAATTGAAAATAGCAAAGAAAATATCATTTCTTCACTAAATCTTCTTTCTTACTGTGATGATTTAAATTTTGACCAGCTTTATAAGTTTAGAAATGCTGTAAAACATTTAATTAAATCAGATTTTCGTGAAAAAACTAGTGAGATTTCTGTTGAATTACAAAACCTTATAAAAAAATATTTTCCATCTTTACAAGATTTTGATCTTCAAGATCTAAAACCTGATCAATTAGAACTCTTATTAGATAATCAATTCCTAATGAAAAAAATCAATTTTACAGAACTATCTAAGAATTTAAAAGTTAATTTGAAAGAATATTTAAATAAGTTAAAAAAATCCCCATTTAAAGATGAAAAAATCTATTTTTATGTTAAAGCAAAGGATGATATAACAAAAATCTATGAAATTGAAAAAATAAAACTTATTAATTTTTTCAATGAAGACAAGAAAATAACTCATGAGAATATAGTTAATACTTTTTCTCAAATCATTGAAAACAATTCAGAATTAAAAAATATTATAAAAATATTACTCAATTTGAGAATAATAAACGGTTACTACTCAAATTTAGGGAATTTTTATCCTTATAATTACTTAAAATATCAACTAATAAACAATTTTCAAATAAAAGGAATGGTAAGCTTAAAGAATTATAATTTTCTTCCACCTGAATTTCTACACGATCTAATTCAAGATATTGCTAATTCCACAAAACAAAAATTATTATTGGGTAAAAGCAAAAATGCGTATTACTCTTTAAAAAAAATTCAAGAACAAATTAACTCAGAAGCAGCTAAAAATAATGTTATTGATTTACAGCCATTTCGAGAGAGATTATTAGATAAAGACTTTATAACCTTAATTAAAAATTTACCAAAGGAATACTTAACCACCTATCATAAAGGAACTCAATGGATAACTAACATAGGATTATTAAAGGTAAAAAAAGAAATTGAAAATTCAAAATTGATTGGTTATTTTGATATAGGTGAGAGATCAGAAAAATTAGAGATTCGAAAAACGTTATTAATGGATGTTTTAGAGCACGATGTTGATTTAAGAAGTGGGATTTGGGATAAAGAGAAAGAGATTTTTTATTATTCTAAGTACTTAAAAGAACGAATTGAAGAAATTAGTCTATTAC
>JBHLNY010000147.1:0-8148 GCA_048941065.1 Promethearchaeota archaeon | reverse complement strand
CATGGAGTTGGAGAAATGTTATTGGATGCTATCCAAGAACATGATACTTTTCTAATAAATGGGCTTGTATTCTTTTCCGCGTTATTGTTTGTAATTATAAATCTATCGATTGATGTTCTATATGGAATAATTGATCCTAGAATCAGATATTAAATAAAATATAAAAACCTAGAATAAATTATTTATAAGAAGAAGACATTAAGAATTAATTAAAGAAAAATGTGAAAAAACTTATGGTGCAGATTGAATCACAGGAATTAGAAAAACTAGAAATCCCAGAAGAAAGAAGGTTTAGAAATAGTATTTTCACTTATTTTAAGTTTCTTATTATTCCAGGGTATAAACTTGAAGATTTATCAATAAGAGAATTTGAATATGAAAAGACGATAAGCAAAAGAAAGTTTATTAGAAGATTGAAGTCCCCCTTAACCATAATCGGTATTATTCTTATTTTCATGGTAGTATCTTTTGCCATATTCTGTCCATGGATCTCACCCTATACATTAGCCGAAACAGTAGATTTTTACCCAAATCCTTCTAGTCCCCAACAATATCCATACTCGCCCCCATCTCCCGGCCATCCTTTAGGAACAACTAAATTTGGGCGCGATATGTTATCTATTTTGATATGGGGTGCAAGGTTTTCTTTAACGATTGCTTTACCAGCTTTACTTATTGCGGTTGTTCTTGGTGTTATATTTGGTACTGTTGCTGCGTACTATGGAGGATGGATTGATACTGTTATTATGAGGATTATGGATATTTTCCTCGCATTCCCTGGTTTGATTCTGCTTTTAGTTTTTATTGCAATATGGGGTCAACAGATACAATATATTATCCTTGCTTATGGGATTTTAGGTATTGCAGGATATGCTCGCATAATTAGAAGTTCAGTGCTACAAGCCAGAGAATTACCCTATGTAGAAGCAGCAAGAGCAGCAGGAGCGGGAAATTGGAGAATTATGTTTAAACACCTACTTCCAAATTGTATTCAACCAACAATAATTACCTTTACTTTTGCTATTGGTGGAGTAATTTTAAGTTTAGCAGGCCTCAGCTTCTTAGGATTTAGCGATCCTAGGTTGGTCGAATGGGGTTTTTATATTAGTGAGGCAAGAGCCCAGATACTTAATGCTCCATGGGCGGTATTCTGGCCAGGCTTTATGATAATGATGACGGTGTTAGGCTTCATGCTACTCGGAGATGGGTTAAGAGACGCATTGGATCCTAGATTAAAAAATATTTAATGAGGAAGAAATAAAAAAATTATTATTTTTTCATTTTTTAAAGCTTTAAAATTATTATAGATACCTCTCTTTGATTTTTCTTCACAAAAAGAACATAAAAGTAACAATAAGTCATTATTTAGTTATCCAATTATCTTATATATCTTTAATTGCGCTTCAGAAGGAAAACAAATTGGAATCGCATGAGCAATTATTTCTGTTGATTTTGGGACTGCTCTTAGAAAAATTAAAGCATTAAAGAATGCAGAAGTTTATATAGAGGATACTTCCGGGGATGTCCCCCAAATAATTAAAGAAATTTTATAAAGTACACAAAATTTCTTTAAAAATGATTAAAAAGTTCTATCCATCTTCATTATATAATTTTCTTAGATTTATTCAATCTAATCCAGTTAATAAGAGAATACTAGATTGTGGTGCTGGTGGATCAGATCCAAAACTTGCCTTTTTTTATGAAAATGATTTCGAAGCGTATGGGATTGATATTTCTGAAGATCAGATAAAAGCTGCAGAAAATTATTGTAAGAAAAATGATATTAAGTTAAAGATTGTTAAAGCAGACATGAGAAATATACCTTTTGAATCTGAATTTTTTGGTTACGTTTATTCCTATCTCTCTATGACTCATTTAAGTAAAAATAAAACAGCTCAAGCTATTAATGAGATATATCGTGTTTTAATGAAAGAAGGATTAGGTTATGTGAATTTCCTTTCTAAAGATGATATATCCTTCGATGAAAATAAGGAGACTAAGCCAGGCGAAATAATAAATAAACAAGGAAGTGAAGTATTTATGCATAGTTATTATAATGATAATGAACCTGATGCACTTTTTCATGACTTTGAGATCCTTTACAAAGAAAAAAGACATATTCTTAAAGGTAACTATTTTAACACTGGTCGTACTTGTATTTTGGATTATATTGTTAAAAAATAGTACTATATTACTAAATTAGGAAATAACTATTTGATCTTGTAAGTTTCTGAACAGTTCTAATTATGTAAGATGGGCAAGAAAAATTATTTGATCTCAGAAATTAAGTTATTCCTTAATTGAGGAAGTAAGAGGAGATATTTCCCATAAAATTAATTTTTAATATATTATAATATTCAAACATACTAGATATTATAATTATGATTGTGTAAAAAAATAACGAGTTTGAAAAAATTGGCACAGAAAAATATTTATGAATATGATGCTAAAAAGCTTTTAGCAAATCAACTACCAAAATATTATCCTCAATTTAATTATCATAGCAAATTAGAAATAATTGATTGTGACACGGATATTGACAAATTAGTTGGGGAAAATCCTTGGATTAAAAATGAAAAGGTTGTTGTTAAACCTGATCAATTATTTGGAAAAAGAGGTAAAGCAAATTTAATTTTATTGAATGCAGGATACGATGAGATGAAACAATTTTGTATAAATAACTTAAATAGAGTATTTGAAATTGGTAATATTAGGGGTAAATTAGAACGCTTGATTATAGAACCTTTTATACCTCATGACAAAGAATATTACGTTTCTATTACCTCTGACAGAGAATGTGACTTTATCCACTTTAGTTTTGAAGGAGGTATATTTATTGAAGAAAATTGGGATAAAGTAACTCATATACCTATTCCAATTGATACCGATATAAATAGATTTGATTTGAAAAGTAGATTGCCTAACTTAGGAGATTTAGAAGAGGGATTAATCCCATTTATAAAGGGACTTTACCAAGTTTTTGTCGATCAAGATTTTACCTTTCTTGAAATTAATCCATTTGCTATAACAGAGGATAAAAAAATTGTCCCACTTGATGTTAAAGCTCGTTTGGATGACACAGCAATGTTTCTTCATGCAGACACTTGGGGAAATCCCGCTAACCCAATTCAATTTCCAACAGGATTCGGTCAAGAAATGAGTCCAGAAGAGTCAAAAATAAAAGATCTTGATGAAAAAACAGGAGCTTCGCTTAAGTTAACTATCCTAAACCGAGAAGGAAATGTGTGGACAATGGTTGCAGGAGGAGGAGCATCAGTTATATATACAGATACTATTGCTGATCTTGGTTTTTCAAAAGAACTAGGCAATTATGGGGAATATAGTGGAAATCCTAGTCAAGAACATACACAAATATATGCTCAAACATTAATAGATCTTATTACTGAAAAACCAGATCCGAAAGGAAAAGAAAAATATTTAATTATAGGGGGCGGTATTGCGAACTTTACAGATGTAAAAGCAACTTTTGCTGGTATAGTAAGTGCAATTAAAAAATCAGTTGAGAAATTAAAAAAAGCAAATGTAAAAATCTTGGTTCGTAGAGGGGGTCCAAATGAGAAGCAAGGTTTAGAACTAATGAGACATGTTGGAGAAGAAACAGGTATTCCTATTGAAATTTACGATCGTTACAGTAGTATGACGCGTCCTGTCGCCAGAATGATTGAAAAAATGAAAGGTGAATCATAAATGGAAAGTTATGAATTGTTTAATGAAAATACACAAGCAATAATATATGGATTCCAAGCAAATCCAGTTCAGAGAATGCTTGATTTTGATTATGTTTGCCGACGTAAAAAACCTTCTGTTGCGGCTATGATTAGGCCTACTCAAGAAGCTTCAATTGCATATCACAAGATTTTTTGGGGAAGTAAAGAAATTGTCATCCCCGTTTATAAAACACTTGAAATGGCTGTTAAAAAGCATCCTAATGCTGATGTAATGATTAATTTTGCTTCTTTTCGATCTGCTTATGATACGAGTAAAGAAGCACTTGAAGCAGATACAATTCGAGTGGTTGTTATAATTGCAGAAGGCGTTCCAGAAAGGCAAAGTAGATATTTGATTAAAATCGCTAATGAGAAAAATAAAGTCATCATAGGTCCTGCAACTGTAGGCGGCATCAAAGCTGGAGCATTTAAAATTGCTAATACAGCCGGAACTCTCGAAAATATCATTCTTTCAAAGTTATATCGCCCAGGTTCAGTAGGTTTTGTATCTAAATCAGGTGGTTTGAGTAATGAAATGAATTTCATGATCGCACAGACTACAGATGGAATTTATGAATCTATTGCAATTGGAGGAGATCGTTATCCTGGTTCGAGATTAATTGATCATCTTTTACGTTATGAGGCAAATCCAAATATCAAAATGCTAGTTTGTTTAGGAGAGATTGGTGGAACAGAAGAATATGAAATAGTAGATGCCTTAAGGAATAGCCGGATAATTAAGCCCCTAGTTATATGGGTTACCGGTACAGCAGCTAAGATTTTACCTCAAGGCTTACAATTTGGACATGCAGGTGCGATGGCGGGTACTTCAAGAGAAACTGCAGAAGCTAAAAACCAAGCTCTTAAGGAAGCAGGGGCACTTGTTCCCGAATCTTATGAAGATTTTGATAAACTGATTAAAAAAACCTATGAAAAATTATTACAAGAAAAAAAAATAAAACCTGCTAAAGAGGAAGAAGCTCCAAAAATTCCTATGGATTTTAATGAAGCGATAAGATTAGGAGTAGTCAGAAGACCCTCTGATGTTGTAGTAACTATTAGTGACGACCGAGGAGATGTTCCTACGTTCGCGGGGGTAGGTCTTGATGAAATAATTAAGGATAATCGATCGATTGGGTATGTTATTGGACTTTTATGGTTTAAGCGAGAGTTGCCTGAATTTGCTCAACAATTTATTGAAATTGTAATTAAATTAACGGCAGATCATGGTCCAGCAGTATCAGGAGCACACAATGCAATTATTACTGCTCGTGCAGGAAAAGATCTCATGTCTGCTTTAGCTAGTGGAATCTTAACTATTGGCCCTAGATTTGGAGGGGCAATATCAGATGCAGCAAAATATGTGAGAGAAGCTCTACAAAAGGAAATGACACCACCAGAGTTCGTTAAATATATGAAAGATGTTGTAAAAATTAATATCCCAGGAATTGGGCATCGAATTAAATCTGTTCAAAATCCTGATGTAAGAGTTCAATTACTTAAGGAATTTGTATTTAAGAATTTCAAAAAGCACCCCCACTTAGATTTTGCTCTTGAAGTAGAGAAACTAACCACCTCTAAAAGAAATAATTTGATATTAAATGTCGATGGTTGTATAGGAATTACATTTTTAGATTTATTAGAAAATCTAGACTTTACTCCGGAAGAAATCGAAGATGTCATTTATAGTGAAGCATTGAATGGTTTGTTTGTACTAGGACGTTCAATTGGTATGATGGGACATGTATTTGACCAAAAGCGTCAACGTGCAGGTCTTTATAGGCAACCTTGGGATGAAATTCTATTTAGTGAATAAATTAAAGTTTTTTTACAAATATTGATAAAAGCATAAATTTTAAGAAAAAATGACAATTAAAAATAAAGTTAAACTAAAAAAATGAAATTGTGGTTATAAAATATGGATGATGTTGTTAATAAAGCAAAAGAACACTTTGAAAAACTAGTAAAAGAGCAATTAGGACGAATAGAGCGTATGAAACAAGCAGAAGATTGGATAGATTATTCTAAGCTGAAACCAATCATAATAGGAGTTGCTGGAGGGGATGGTATTGGGCCAGAAATAACAAAACATGCTGAAGCAATTCTAAAAAATCTTTTGAAAGATGAAGTTCAAAATGGAAAAGTAGAATTTAGAGATATTGTGGGTCTCACCATTGAAAACAGAGCAAAACTTATGAAAGCAATACCAGATGATGTTCTTGAACAATTAAAAAAATGCCATGTTATTCTAAAAGGACCTACTCATACACCAAGCTCAGCTGATTTAGCTTCCGGAAAATGGCCAAATCTCGAAAGTGCTAATGTTTCAATGCGAAGAGAACTGGATCTATTTGCAAATGTTCGTCCAGTTAAAGTACCTGAACAAGGAATTGATTGGATATTTTTCAGAGAGAATACTGAAGGAGCTTATGTATTGGGCTCAAAAGGAATTAGAATTACTGATGACTTAGCTTTTGATTTTTGTGTACATACAAAACAAGGAACGGATCGTATCTTGAGATTAGCTTTTGATTATGCTAAAAAGACAGGAGTTAACAGAGTTTCATTAGTGACAAAGGCTAATGTAGTTAAAACTACAGATGGAATGTACTTAAATATGGCGAAAGAACTTGCTAAAAATGAATATCCAGAAATTAAATTTGATGATTGGTACATTGATATCATGGCGGCAAAATTAATTGACCCGGCACGACAGTCAGAATTTAAAGTATTTGTGGCACCAAATCTTTATGGGGATATTATCACTGATGAAGCTGCTCAGATTCAAGGCTCTGTTGGTACTGCAGGTAGTGCTAATATCGGGAAACAATATGCAATGTTTGAGGCGATACATGGTACTGCTCCAAGAATGGTTGAAACTGGAAGGATTAATTATGCAGATCCTACGAGTATAATAAAAGCCTCTGCAATGCTTTTAAACCATATAGGATTTGTTGAAAAAGCCAAGAAGCTTGAGATGGCTCTTGATATTTGTGCGATATATGAGAAAAAACTAAAAGTAACGGGAAGAGATACTGGCGCTACTGGTGAAGATTTTGCGAACTATGCTATGGAGACAATTCAAGATCCCAATCTTGAGCAAAAGTGGAAGAATTATCAAAAATAATAGAAATTAGGTTTGTTAAATTATTTATTTAAATTTTTTTTATTTTTTATATTTTAAAGAAAAAATTAGAAATTTTTTAGATTCGGATTTTTTAAACCTTAGATTTTGAAATCCAGGCTAGTTTTAACATAATCTCAGAGAATATGATTATCAATAATAAGGTAAGAATTTATACCTATACATCTTCTACTGAAAATTATATTTACAATAACATATTTATTGGAAATACTGAATTTAATGCTTTAGATGATGGTATAAGCAATTTCTGGGACAATGGAATAATTGGAAATTACTGGGATGATTATACTGGTGTTGATTAGAAAGATGATGGAATTGGTGAAACTCCTTATTATATTCCTGGTTTAGCTATTAGCGTAGATAATTATCCAATTTACAATCTATAGATTCTTTTTTTTTCTTTTGTTTTGATCTTCTCTTAATAAATGTTTTATTATTTTTTGATTTTATAGAATTAATGCAATCGGAAGAATTTAACCAAATTAAATATGAAAAAGAAGAAAACGGGATTTTAACGGTCACGCTGAATTGGCCAGCTAAAAAGAATGCTCTTTCACCATTAGGTCTTTTAGAACTCTGGTACGCTGTAGATCACGCTGAAAAGGATAAAGAAGTTAAAGTAATGATAATAACTGGTTGTAAGGAAGCAGGAGCCTTTTCTTCGGGAGGATATTTTTCAGAGGAGATGTTGAAGGATATACCTAAAAAGTATAGAGCAGAGATAAACTTAAGAGACATGGCATCAAAAAGGTTGTGTCTTAAGTTCTGGGATTTTTCAAAACCAGTAATTTCAGTAATTAATGGTTTTGCAGTAGGTGGTGGTTTTACACTTCCTGTAATTTGTTCAGATTTAGTTTATATGGCTGAAGACGCATGGTGGGCGTTATTTTTTGTAAAAAGAGCGGTAATACCTGATTTTGCCACCACAATTCTTTTACCTTTCATGATAGGCATGATTAAAGCTAAAGAACTATTTTATTTTGGCGATCGAATGACAGCACAAGACGCAGAAAATTTAGGCCTTGTCAATAAAGTATTACCAAGAGATAAATTAATGTCTTATGCAAGAAACCAAGCTTTAAGACTTATTCCACCAAAGGGACCAACTCTTTCAATTAAACTAATGAAAAAAACCATACATACATATTTTAGGGATATTTTAGAAAAACAATTGGATTTGGAAAATAAAATGTGGATCAAGACAATTAAGAGCAAAGATTTTGGAGAATCATTAAAAGCATTGAAGGAAAAAAGGGATCCAATTTTTATTGGAAA
>JBHLNY010000146.1:0-8262 GCA_048941065.1 Promethearchaeota archaeon | reverse complement strand
TGATTAACTGCCTTAAGATATAAATCATGGAGATACTTTGTACCTTCTATTGTTTTACTATATTCTTCCAGTGATTTATAATTTTTAAAATCAAACTCATCTGGCATAATTAGGAAAATCTCTTATACAAATTAAGTTTTCCCTAAAAAATACGTAATTTAGATTTTAAGCCTAAACTATTGAAGGGGTTTTTAAATATGAATTGGAAATATCTCATAGTTAACAATGTAAGTATTTCTAAGAAAAATGGAAAAGAAAAATAGTATAAAAATAAATCAATCAAAACCATCATTCAATAAAAAAGATATTCTCTCAAAAAAGATTGATGACTTATGGGAAAAATCTTCTGATTCTAGGAATTTAAAATATCAAAAGAAAAGATTATTTTTAAAGTTTGAAACTAATGGAGTCGAAAAAAGAAAAATTTTACTTAAATTAGAAAGTGGTAATTCAAATGTTCAATCTAGTAATTATAATCTACTTTCAGAACTATTAAAAGAATTTTTTAATTCAAATGGCAAGTTGGATTAATTTTTTGGTCAGGTCCTTTTCAGTTCTTTCTTCTTATAACTATAGATAAGCATTCATAAAGAAGAAAAATATTTTATTTTAGGACTCCTATTTCTTCTTTAATTTTAAAATATATTAAAGAGGATGAGATAAAAAATGAATTTTAATGAGATTAGAAACCTCCTTGGATCTGAAGCTGAAAATCTTCTGAATCATACATGTACAGGAATCCCGAAGGATGTTATTCATGTTCCAGGACCTGATTTTGTTGATAGAGTTATGGAGCATTCAGACCGTAATAATTTAGTATTAAATAATATGAATAGGATGTTTAATCAATGTGGTCGGTTAGCTGGAACCGGATATCTCTCAATATTACCTGTAGACCAAGGAATCGAACATAGTGGTTCTGCCAGTTTTGCTGTAAATCCATCATATTTTGATCCTGAAAATATTATTAAATTAGCTATAGATGGGGGATGTAATGCTGTAGCCTCTACTTTAGGCGTTTTAGGATCAGTTTCCCGACGTTATGCTAGGAAAATCCCATTTCTTGTAAAGATAAACCATAATGAATTATTAACTAAACCAGCTCTTTCTGATCAAACATTGTTCGCACATGTAGATCAAGCTTGGTCAATGGGTGCTGCTGCAGTAGGTGCAACAATTTATTTTGGCTCTAAAGAATCAAGACGTCAAATTCAAGAAATTAGCGAATCATTTAGATATGCTCATGAATTGGGATTAGTGTGTGTCCTTTGGTGTTATTTAAGAAACACAGAAGAATTTATTAAAGATGGAAAAGATTATCACACTGCTAATGATTTGGAATCTCAAGCAAATCATTTAGGTGTTACAATTGAAGCTGATATCATAAAGCAAAAAATTTCGACTTTAAATAGGGGTTTCCTAGACTTAAATTTTGGAAAAACGGATAAATTAGTCTATGATAAATTAGCTACTGATCACCCTATTGAATGGAATAGATATCAGGTAGCAAACTGCTATATGGGTAGAGTGGGTTTAATTAATTCTGGTGGCGAATCTGGTGGTAATGATCTTCAAGATGCTATTATGGCAGCTGTTATTAATAAACGATCTGGAGGAATGGGTCTGATACTTGGGAGGAAAGCATTTAAAAAGCCAAAAATTGAAGGGATTAGAATCCTGAATGCTGTGCAAGATGTATATTTAAGTAAAGATATTACAATAGCATAAGAATTTTTATTAAATTTTTTTTGTTTTTTTATTTCAAATTAAATTAAAAATAAAAAGCTAAATTATATTAATTATCCTAATAGAATAAATATTCTTGATATAATTATGGGAAAAAATAAATATATCAGACCAGATCCAAATACAAATCCTTATAAGATAAAACAACCTACAGCTCAACCATCGAGATCTTTTATAGATTTTAATACAAGAAGGGTATGTCCCGCTTGTGGAAATAACATTAAAATACATCATAATTTTTGTAAATATTGTGGTGTTGATTTAAGCGCTATAAAACCAATTGGGAATTCTGACGAAATTTCAAAACAATTAGCTATAACTGCAACAACAGATCCTGATGCAGAAGTAAGGAGAGAAGCGGTTGACACTTTAGGTGATTTTGGGGATACAAAAGTCTTAGGAGTACTAACTTATGTATTATTAAATGATCCAGATGAATATGTAAGAATGGAAGCTGCTGATGAATTAGGTGATTTACATCATCCATATAGTTTAAATGCTCTTGCAAAAGCTCTTAAAGATGTAAGTCCTCTTGTAAGAAAAGAAGCTATTGAGGGATTAAAGAAGATCAAGAAAAAAAGTAAACCTGAAGATCAAAATAAGGGAAAACCTGAGAGTAGGGACGAAAAAAAAGAAGAATCTAATGATTTATAAATGT
Source organism: Promethearchaeota archaeon (assembly GCA_048941065.1). GTDB lineage: Archaea > Asgardarchaeota > Lokiarchaeia > Sigyniarchaeales > SOKP01 > Loki-b32. Next base: position 5,858 of record JBHLNY010000146.1, on the reverse strand, counting down.
TAAATAGTAAAATTGAGGACATTTAATTTTTTATTAATCTAAATTTACATTTAATGAATAAATTTTTTATTTTATTCTTTAATATTAAGAATTTTTGGTGACCGTGGTTTTGTTGATATCTTATTCATTATTTACTCTTCTCGCTTCTTTGGGATTCTGTTTCTTCCGAATCTTTTTTCATCGAAGCAGGTTTTGGTGGCATCGGGGTTAACGAAGAATCTTTTTTAGGCGTAGAACTCCTATTTGTAGATGTGTTTGAAGAAGTGTTTTTTTGAGTAACCTCTTGCTTTAGCTTTTCTTCTTTTTTTAATACTTCCACAGCTTCTACAATTCCCATTTTTTTATCTAAATACACTCTTATTTTATGATCATCTAAATCCATAATTTCCTTTGGCACTTTTTTCACTGGTTCCCATACTGTTTCCTCTACTTCCTCATCAAAAACCTTTGCTATTTTTGTCACTGCTGCAAATAATGTATGACCAAGAACTAAATTTTGTCTCTTATAATACGGTGGTATTTCATTTTTAAGAATTTTTTGTTTAATTTCTTTTTGTTCTTTCTCAGTTAGCCCGATAGCTTTTTTTACCATTTTACCTTTATGAGTTATGGAAGACATAACTACATCACTATTTGTATCTTGAAGTGCTGGTGAATAATAGGTTACTTCGGTTTTTCCTTTAGAAATTTGTTCTGCCTCTTTTATTCTTTCTCGTTCGATATTACGAATATATCGCATATCTGGCAATCGCTCACTAACTTCCATTGATTCTAATTGAAAAGCTGCTAAAAACTCTTGGAGTTCATCACCCTGATCTATAGATACAATTTTGCAACGATGATACCTAGGATCATCTAATAATTCTTTCTGTAAATCACGTGCTACTCTTGAACTAATAAATCTCTTTCTTACAGGAGATTTCGCTCCCTTCCAAATAAAGATTCTTCTTAAATCTTCTCGTATGATTACAAGGACCTGCTCAGGATTTAAATAATTTTGAAGTTCTTCCTGTTTAATATCTAATTTTTTTTTTTCACCATCATCTTTTAAATCATAAACAAAAAATTCTTCATAAGTAGCAGTCATATTGATTTCCCATCTATAAGAAATACTATAAAAATTAAAAATCTATTTTAAATAAATAAAATCTTTTTGTGGAATAAAGTTCTGTTAAAAAAAATATTTAATTACATTAATAAAAATTTTTTCAATTATGAACTTGTTTTAGTGTAGCAATTTTATTGGTTTTCCATATTAACTTACAATATGAGAAGATTGATCATATAATATATTATCTATTGATAATACGAATCCCAATAAAATCCTTCGATCTGTTTCATTGTCAAGTATTTTTAAAGCATATGTATCCTTAAAATCTAATAACCCACTAAGAAAAATGTCTCGCCATTTATCTGCTTTCTCAATTTCAGCAATGACTTTTCCAGTTGAAACATCATATACCTTATATGACCATCCCATAAATTTACCTTGTGCTCTATACCATTGAGTACCATCAGGTGCCTCTAAATAAAAAACTGGTCGGAAGAGAGACAAGATCTTTTTCTTAATTCTCGCTATCATTTGTCCATCAGGAGTTTTCAGATCTTGAGCTCCACGAGCAGATACAATTTTAGAATGGATGGTAGCTGATATTGTACCATCAACTTCTTGAAGTTCAACTCTACGTCTAATACTCAAAATGACTCTTCTCATTCTACCGATGATCTGGTTGTTTTCATCTAAGATTTCACCTGAACCCCAATCCCAGTATTTTTCTTTCAATATATAATAGTTTCGGTTAATATCAAATAAACTTCCTGTTCGAAATTGGGAGGAGGTAGATGGAGTAGCAACACTAGCTGCTTGTAGCTCATCAGAAACTTCCCTTGTAGGGAGCTTAATTCCACAGCTTTCACAATATTTTTGACTAGGGTCTTTTATTTCTGCCCCACATTGATTACAATACACAAAATCAACTTTTTTTTATGATTTTTTTAAGCTAAAAATGGCAATATTCTCTTATAAAGTTAAGGTTATTGAAAGAAATTACTTTTTTCCTAAGAAAATGTTTTTATTCAATAAGGGTTAATTTATATATAATATATTAAGTAAGGAAATAGAATGTCAACCCAAACCATCCCAAATTTATTGAAATTAAAAGATTATATAACACTTACTGGCACATCACTTGGAATTATTGCTTTAATCTGTGCTTGTATAGGGAAGCGTGAATTTCTTTCTTTAGGATTTTTTCTAATATCGATAACGCTTGGTACAGATCTGATCGATGGATATATTGCTCGTAAATCAGGTACAATTAATGAAATGGGGAAACAATTAGATTCTTTAAGTGATTCACTAACCTTTGGGATAGCTCCTGCAGTATTAACCTATCAAGCTTTCAAAACTGGGGGACTTTTTGATACCTTCATCGTAATTGGCTCAATTTTGTTCGCATTCGGGGCAATTCTTAGATTGGCAAGATTTAATATTTCAGAAAATCCAGGATATACGGGGGTACCTACTCCCTTAAGTGCTTTATCATTGATTAATTTTTTTTATGCAAATTACTTCTTTGCATTTGCAATGGGGGGTATTGAGTACCCATTTCTTGAGCTTTCATCTTACTTAATTCCTATTTTCATGAGTATAATCGGATGGTTTAATATAACAACCTTTATAAGATTCGGTGAAAAAGACAAGAGTGTTTATTTAACTTTTCTTATTGTTGCCCCCCTCTGTCCTATTTTAGGTATTATTGGAATTTTGAATCCTAATTTTATAATTTCGATTTTTGTTTCAATATTTTTTTTTGGTTCTTTTATATTTGGATTTTTATTCATTATAAAGGGATTTTTTATCTATTTCCTAAAGATTAGAAATAAAAAAGAGATTACTTAATATTTTTACTAAGACAAAAATTAATTATTGAAATAATTTCTGCTTCCAATTATTAATATCTTCCATAATTTGGTTTTTTTCAATATCATTTAACATTTTATAATTAGTTTTGTAATTATTTATCGTACTCCTTAATTGGTGTAAAGTGACCGAAAATCCTTTTTTTTCTAGAATTAAATCAGCTATTTTTTGGAGTTCTATACTGAATCTTTCACCATTTAAATCGTTTAATTGTTGGATGAGCATCATAAAAGCATCATTGATAATAATCCCTGCTTCATCATCTGGTTTTGGAACTACTATTAGATTCTTCTTTAATGTTTGAGTTAAATCAGTTACTTTCTCTTTTAGAGTAGGTTTGCTAGTAATTGATTTATCTATAACTTTTTTAGTTGTTTGAATTGGAGGTTTAATTTTTTCTTGTTGATTTTCTGTATGTGTTTTATCAATTTTTTTAGTGCTAATTTTAGTGGAAGCTATTGGCTTTATTTCCTTAATAATGGCTGGATTTATTATAGCAGTTTTTTTAGGGGATGCTTGTTGAATTTTTGTTTGTTGAGTAGCATAAAATGTATCTGAATATGCTGCTGCCCAAGTGGTATCTATAATAGGAGCAAAAATTCTTATTAAGGGCTCAAAATTACTTCCAAGACCAATAAAATCTTGTAAAGGCTCTTCTGGATTATTTTGAATTAATCCTATAACGAAATGATTATCATCTCCTTTTAGAGCGATAATGTCTTCATTTTGCAGAGTTTTATACTCTAAATTCTTTACACTTTTAAGTTTTTTGACGAGGCTATTTGTATGCGCTTCCGAAGATGCAATTTTTATTTTTACATTTCCAGATTGCTTTCCAAAATGCTCAAAAGCTAAGTGATTTTCAAGATTAGGAGTGATAATTAAAAGATTTTTTTTAGCATTACTTATTGATTTTTGAATCTCTTCATTCACTTTAGTAATACTCTTAATAGTCCAAATATCATTAATCATTGCTTTATCAGATGATTTTAACTCTTCAAAGATATTCTCCATTACACTTTCAATAGGTTTATTCAATTTTGCAACTTCATTTATAGAATTTCTAACTATAACATTTAAATTCTCTGTGATTTTAGTTTCAAGAGTTTGCATTTCATTTAAGAAATTTACTTTATTTTCTTTAATCATACTAAAGATGGCGTTCATTTTAGATTCAAAATTACTTAACATGTTGAATAATAGCATCTTAAAGTCATTACGGTATTGAAAAATGGTCTCAATAATGTTGTCAACTGGTTTAACTGTGTTGCTAAAAACAGTTTCAATTAAATTATGCAATTGATTAGTAAAATCTGATATTATCTCATCTAATCTTGCTTTAAATAATTCTTCAATTATTTCTATAATTTCTTTTTTGTATTTTTTAAATTCTAATGAATCTATTTTTTTAATTAAGTCATTTTTAAGATTTGACATTAATTTCAACAAATCAGAAAATTGAGTTTGAGTGATACTTCTAATTTCTTGATGAAATTCTATTATTTCTTCCTTAATATTATTCAAATCCTCCATACCTTCCACTATATCTTCGGCTTCTTGTTTCTGGATAATATTATCTTCTTCGATATCCTTTTTTATATTTTCAAAAACGTTGAAGACCGAATCCATATCAATAATTTTCTTACTTTTAAAAATTTGTTTTAACGAATTGACTATTAATTCTTGAATTGAATTTTTGATATTCGCTAAATTTGCATTTATATTTTCGTAATAATTAATTATTGGCCCAAATGGAGGAATAACCATATAGTGTAAAAGAATTTCTGGTTTCGTAGGAGTTAATTGAATTAATAAACCTGAGTTTATAAGTTCATCAATACAATTTTCAAATTCCTCAGTAGTTATTTTTTGAACTATTGAGTAAAGTTCATAATATGTAAGAGAGGGACGTCCTAATGATTTATGATAAATTGCTATTGCATTATCCGAAAGACCTAATTGCTTTAAAAATTCATCCATATTATAAAATCACACAATTTTTTTGGTTTCTATTAATAAATTAATAAACCATATGGTTTTTTATTAATAACTATTTTTTTTTGTATTTATCTTTTATAAAAAGTTTTTAAAGAGGTTTTATCTTTATGATTATTAATAATTTGAGTAATTAATTAAATATAACCGACATCTGGAAAGTGAATTGAGAATTATGACTGAAGATGTTTACTTTTACTTAGATTTAACTAAAGAGATGCTTAAAAAAAAAGAGATTATAAAATCAATTAAATACTTTATTGAAGAAAAAAATAAGGTTAATATAAAAGGTCATTATTCTCTTCTAATTTTCAAAGAGGAGGGAAATCCTATATTTATAACTGATAAAAAAGAATCAAGCATATTAGCTAACGCTATTGAAGAAAATTGGAAATTCCGACCTAAAAAAGAAAGTTATTTTGAAAATGGCTTATTTTATATTTTTTCTTATATTGCAGAAACTGTTAGAAAAAAGTCAAAATATAACAGAGTAATTATTATTACAGATACTCCTAGTGATCTTGGCAGTGATTACCAAGAGGCATTATTCAATCTTGTATCAAAAATAAAATATTTTCCCACTTTTATTGATATTATAAGAATCTCTGAAAAAGATACTAGATTTTTTAGTGATGATGTAAAATTAAACATGTTAGCTAGTGATACCAAGGGAGGAATTTTTTATGTTATGAATAAAAAAGAATTTTTAGACGTTTTCAAAAAGTTAGTAAAAACTAAACAATTAGTCAGTACTTTTGCTGATCGCCCAGATCGATTTAAAATTACGAAGGAGGATTTTGCGTTTTATGACAAATTAGCTCAAAAATTAATAAAACCTACTAATGCAACTAGTCTAAAATGTCATTTCTGTGGAGGAGAAGTTTGTCCTATTTGTGGAGAGATTTATGATATTCCTTTATTATGTAATTCGTGTAATACA
>JBHLNY010000145.1:0-8277 GCA_048941065.1 Promethearchaeota archaeon | reverse complement strand
GTTTTTATCTCAACACCATATTTCTTAATATGTTCAATATCACTTTCTATAATTTCTGGGGGTAATCTATAGTCAGGAATCCCAAGTCTAAGCATTCCACCAGCAAAAGGTTCTTTTTCAAAAATAGTCACAGGATATCCACGTCTGGCAAGGTGATATGCAACAGTAAGCCCAGCTGGGCCCGAGCCAACAATAGCAACTTTTTCTTCCTTTATATCTTCTAAGAATGTGATCTCTTCCTCAAGATTATCTCTTACATAATCCGCTACAAATCTCTTTAAGCCACAAATGTTAATAGGCTCATCTATTTCAGCTCTATTGCACTCTGATTCACAAAATCGAGGGCAAATTCGGCCTATAACAGAGGGAAGAGGGCATCTTTCCCTTATTAGGTTCAAGGCTTCTTTATAGCTTTTTTTAGAGATTAAAGCAACATATCCTTGTGCATTTACATGTGCAGGACAAGCATCCTTACAGGGAGGAATCCCTTTTTTATCAATTAATACCTTAAAAGGTACAGCTTGGGGAAATTGGAGATAAACTGCCTTTCTCTCATTTAATTTCTGATTAAATTCATCAGGAACTTGAACAGGACATTCTTGAATGCAATCCCCACAACCAGTACATTTATCTTCATAGATATATCTGGTCTTCTTATTAATTCTAGCATTAAAATTTCCTGCTTCACCCTCTAAATTTAGAACATCTGCATATGTAATTAATTCAATATTAGGATGTCTATCTACAGCAACGAGTTTTGGAGCTAAAATACACATTGAACAGTCATTTGTTGGGAATGTTTTATCTAATTGAGCCATAACTCCTCCGATGGAAGGATCTTTATCAACAAGATAGACCTTTATACCAGAATCTGCTAAGTCTAATGCTGCTTGACAACCACCGATGCCTGCACCAACAATCATAACAGCCCCAACTTTATTTTTTTCGTTCAATTATCTTCCACCATTACTGACAATTCCTTAAATTCATATATTTTAAAAAAAGATTAAGTATCATTTTTTTACACCTTGTATTTTCTAAACAAGGAAAAGTAATTCTCCAATAAAGCTTGCTAAATCTATAACTTTGATTTTATTTTTCAAATTTTGATTGTCATCTTCTAAGGAAGGTTCATTAAGATAGCAATCGAAATGGGTTAAACACTTCGGACAAGGCACAATTAAATATTCTGCTTCTGTTTCTAATGCTTCATTAATACGATTTTGTCTAAAAGTACGAGTTGATTCATTACAACCCATAAAAGCCGAGACTCCACAACAATTAGCATCATCTCTAATATTCTTCATTTCAATCAATTCAACTCCAGGAATTTGTTTTAGTAAGTTCCGTGGAGCATCATACAATTTTCCTCCTAAACGTCCAAGTCGGCATGCATCATGATAAGTAACTTTTATTTTTGTCTCTTGAGGGAATCTAACATTTTCAAGAATTTTTTCTTTTAGAAAGAATTCAGAGAAATGGATAATATTAAAATTGTAATCTTTTATAACCTTTGGATAATCGAATTTCCATGTCCTATATCCCTCAGCACATCCTAGGATGATTGTTTTCACTCCTGCATCTCTATAAAGTTTAACATTATATTCAGCGAGTTTTTTAAAAGTATTAATGTCACCTCTCCATAAGGTATCATGTCCACAACATTTTTCATTTAATACTACGGGAATTATATTTGCCTCATTAAGTAGACCAATTATAGTCTTTGGTGTATTTATATATTTGACATCTGATTTATAAAAAATCTTTTCCATAAGGGGTAAGCAACCAACAAAGTATGCGATTTCCCCTGAATCTGTAGTCTTTAAAGAGGTTTTTTCCAAAAATTCTAATTTATTTGGATGTAATTTATCATCCGCCATAATTTTTGAAATGAGTGGAAATATTTCATCATGAGTTTCACACTGAATAATTTTATCTAATTGACTTATGTCATTAAAGGCTAGTTTTCTTAATTCTAATATTAATTCTGGAAATCTAACACCAACTTTTTCTTGAGTCATTGGACAATAATTGGTACATTGACCACAAGTAAGACAATCCCATATGTTATGATTTTCCAAAACTTCATGTAATGGAGAGAAAAGTAAATCTACTACTAATTTTTGGGGATAGAAAACATCTATGTGAGAAAGTGGACATACATTAACACAACGATTACAACTATAACAATAGTTAGCCATAGCACTTATTTTTTTGATAATTTCGCCAGAAATGTTATTCACCCACTATTTATTAGCAGTATTATTCTTAAATGTTTTAATTTTTCTATAATACATTTAATTAATTCGAATTTTGTATTAGATAAATTTACTATATTTTTCTAATTTATGGTTTTTTTTGAAAAGAATAATTATTAAAAATGAATTTTTTATGGATGATTTCTCTATTTCAATTTTTCTAGATAAGTTAAAATTCTAAATATTTAATATTATATTTTTATAATTTAATATAACCAAGAATTTTACAATATTCCCCTAGAGTATGTATTAGTTTGATACAAAATAATAATAAAATTAATCTTAATATAGAAAACCAAGAAAATAATGATGTTTTCCAAGGAATCTGTATTTGGAGAGAAAAATCAGAGTGTGCAAATTGTAGTATTAATGATAAACTACATTGTCATGTTCAATTAAAATATAGTTTATATTTTGGAGTGGGGTTCCTTACGGCATTAATTCCTGCCCTTTTAGGAATTTTTTTTTCCAGATATGAAATTAATTTATTATTTATCATTCTAATAGGATGGTTTATTTATGCTCTCTTCTTTTTCTGTGTTTGGGAAAGCAGGGTTTTATGTAGTCATTGCCCTTATTACGCGAATCATACTCAAAAAACTCTTCATTGTGATATAAATAGAGGTGCATATAAGATTTCGAAATTTCATCCCGAACCAATGAAGAAGTCTGAAATAATTCAATTTTTCATAGGAGTGGGAATCCTTATTGGATATCCAATACCTATTTTAATTATTGGAAAGCAATTTTTAATGTTAATCTTGACTTTAATTGGAATAGGAATATGGATTACGATTATACAACTGAAAACTTGTCCTGTTTGCGTTAATTTTTCTTGTCCTTTTAATCGTGTTCCAAAGGAAATAGTTGATGAATTTCTTAAACTTAATCCAAGAATGAAAATAGCATGGGAAGAAAGTGGATATAAAATTGAATAGATTAACAACCTATTAGTTAAGAATAAAAGAAAGCAATAAAATAATAATTTTGAAATGATAGAAAACATTCTTTATTTTTAATAAATATGATAATAGTGTTCTATGATTGATAAATTGCTCTCAAAGTCGAAACTTAATAATATTTATTCATTTCTCAAGATGAGATGAATAAAGTTCAATCAATAGAAGAATTAAAGGACTTAGTAGATGAAAAGCTAAAAAAATTTGGTTTATAAGCTTTTTCTACGAATTCTATTGCTGTTTTCACCATTTAGTTTTTAGATATTCTATTGTTTTTTTAATATCGTGAGTTGGAGGTTTGCAAGTTTTATTAATACATACATATGCAGTAGCTTTATTATCTTTATTATAAAAATACTCCACAAAATTAGAAAAGCTGTCAATATCAGGTAAAGATTGCTCTGTTCTTCGTAATATAAATACTTTATTTGGAATAAATTCATTTCGAATAGCATTAATTAATTCTTTTGTGTCTTTAGAATCAGAATCTCCTGCTATAACTAAAGAATAGCTAGGACCAACTGCAAAGTCAGCAGCAACCAGAAATTGTGTATATGCTATTGGATTACTATTTAATCTTTCACTAAAAACTCTACTTAAAATATCTGCTTTTTTTTCTAATTCGATATCACCAGTTAAATAACTTAGTCGTAATAGATTCAACATTGCTACAGAATTTCCTGAAGGAATTGCTCCATCATATATTTCTTTTCTTCTTGTTAAGAGCTCCTCATTATAACCTGAAGTAAAATAGAAACCCCCTCTATGAATATCCCAAAAATCTTTAATTTCAATATTATTCAATTCAATAGCTAATTTTAGATATTTTACTTCAAATGTTGCTTCATAAAGTTCTATTAATCCCCAAATTAAAAATGCATAATCGGTTAAAAAACCCTCAATTTCAGCTTTACCGTCTCTATATCTATGTAACAATTTTCCATCAGGTTTCCTTAGTTTAGAAATAATGAATTCAACTGCATCTTTCGCAGAATCTAAGTAAGAATGATTTCCTAAAGAATGTGCCCCCTTAGCTAAAGCAGCTATCATTAGTCCGTTCCAATCAGTTAATATCTTATCATCTTTATGAGGATGTACTCTTTTTTGACGAATTTTAAATAATTTATTACGAATGAAATCTAATTTAACTCTTAATTCCTGTTCTGATATGGGTAATTTTTTAGAAATTTCTGTTATAGAATCTTGTAAATATAAAATATTATTACCTGTCTTAGTGTGTGTTGATTCTTCTAAATAATTTCCTGAATTTTGCAAATTATATACTTCTTTAACTATTTCAAAAAGGTCCTCATCAAATATATCTTCAAGCTCCTTTATAGACCATAAATAAAATTTACCTTCCTCACCTTCGCTATCAGCATCTTCAGCAGAATAAAATCCTCCCTCATGGGAAGTCATATCCCTTAATACATACGTAAATATTTCTTGTGCTGTAGTTTTATATAAAAACTTTTTTGTTGATTGAAAGGCCTCTATATATGCCATAGCAACAAGTGCTTGGTCATATAACATTTTTTCAAAATGAGGGACTAACCAATATGAATCTGTTGAATAACGATGAATACCGAAACCAATATGATCATAAATACCACCATACCTCATTGCCTGAAGAGTTTTTTCTACCATCTTTAAAGCATCTTTATTTCCTGTTCGTTTCCAGAAGCGCAGCAAAAATATAAGATTGTGTGGAGTAGGAAATTTTGGACGATTTGAAAAACCTCCCTTTATCTTATCAAAACTTAAGCTTAACTGATTAAATGCATTTTTTAATAATTTATCATTAAATTTTTCCCCAGGTGCTTCATACGTTAAATTTTTCAAGCTAAAAGTAATCTTTTCAGCAGAATCTAACAGATCTTCCTTTTGCTTATTCCACATATTTTTGATGCGCTTAATTAAATCAATTAATCCTATTCGCCCAAATCGCGTTTCTTTCGGGAAATATGTCCCTGCAAAAAATGGTTTTTTATCAGCAGTCATTAAAATAGTAAGTGGCCATCCCCCAGAACCAGTTAACATTTGACAAACGGTCATATAAATATTATCGATATCAGGACGTTCTTCTCTATCTACTTTTATTGAAATAAATACTTCATTCATTAATTCTGCTACTGTAGGATTTTCAAAGGATTCATGAGCCATTACATGACACCAGTGACATGTTGAATATCCTATAGATAAAAATATTGGTTTATTTTCTTTCCGAGCAATTTCGAATGCTTCTTCACTCCATGGATACCATGCAACAGGATTATATGCATGTTGGAGCAAATAAGGACTTTTTTCATTTAATAAGTGATTTGGATTTATATTTTCAATTATTTTATTCACATTATTTCCTCTTTCAAATCATTATTTTGGATGGAATATATCTCGATAAGTAAATTCTTCAATAGATTTTCTTGGAGGTCTATTTTTTTCTCCTAATTTCATAGGCTCTGATAAAACAGGATTTATTTCCTTGGAATGCTTACCAATTACAATTAGAGTAATTAGTCTCTTCTCTTTAGGTACATTAAGAATATCTTTTGCTTTTTCCTCATTAAAACCAGCAATAGGATGAGCAACAAGGCCCAGTTCAGTAGCTCTTAAAATAATAAATGCTACCGCCAACCCTGTATCAAATAAGTAATAAAGACGCTCTCCAATAATACAGTCGTTTTCTGGTTTACTAAATACAGCTATTATCATTGAAGCTTTTTCAATCCATTTATTTGTTGGTGTTAAAGTAGTGAATAATTTTTTTAATTGTTCTTTATCACTCACAAAGATAAATCTCCATGGTTGTTTATTCATACATGATGGAGCTATCTGTGCCATACTTGCTAAATTTCTAATTAGTTCGTCTGAAATTTCAATGGGATCAAGTGATCTATAAGCTCTTCTTTTTTCAATTGCTTCCTTAACATTCATAGAAAAACCTTACTTTATTCTTAAATTAGTTTTTATAAAAAAAATTAAAAAATAATTATGCGGATACTTGTAATTCTGTTAAAACATTCTTTACTTCTTCTGGGTGACCTTTTACACTTACTCTTGGCCAAATATAGGCAATTTCTCCTTCAGGATTAATTAAGAAAGTACTCCTAATTACTCCCATATAAGTTTTACCCTGAAACTTTTTTAAACCCCAAACTCCGTATTTATTTAAAACTACTTTATCCGTATCACTCAATAAAGTTACTTTCAAATTCTTCTTTTCAATAAACTTAGCATGTGATTCAGGGCTATCAGGGCTTATCCCAATTACACTTGCATCCAACTCTTGTAGTTCAGGTAAAATCCCCGTAAATCCAATTGCTTCTGTTGTACACCCTGGAGTATTATCCTTTGGGTAAAAGTAAAGAACTACATTTTTCCCTTTATAGTCCTTAAGACACACTTGTTTATTCTCTGAATTTGGAAGGCAAAAATCAGGAGCCTTATCCCCTACTTTTAGTTCTACTTTCTTATCTGTCATTTATTTGTTCATCTCATTTAATTGTAAAATTAATGGATTTATATTCTAATTAATAATTACAATTTTGGAATTATCAATATTCGCCTTATAAGATATTAAAATTATCGAAGGTTATGCTACTAATCTTAGATATTAACTTATTATTTTTAATAAATTATAAAATAGAGCAAAATTTTACATCAATATTAAATAAATAAGAAGAATTAGATTGAAAATATTATGGAAAAGAGAAGTTTAGGTTTATTTTTAATCTTGATAGGGATAATATTTCTAATAATAGCACTTATGACATTTTGGAGTGTAAGTAGAGATGTTACAGAAGGGAAAGGTTATTACTTAATTTTTTCAATTCCTCTAATTGTTTTTAGCATATATACAATTTATTTTGGAGCTTATCTTATTCTAAAAGAAAGATTGAATCAAAAAGTTAAAGGATTATTTCTAATTATTGATGGGCTTATCCCAATAATAATTTCAATCTATGTTTTATTAGATGAGAGATTACGGTCTCTTGGATTTGTCAGAAATTTGGTTTTATTTCCATTATTCTTAGTTGGCTTTTTTCTAATGATTTATGGGTTTTTCTTGACATATTCAGAGAAATTGAGTTCTAGAGGTGCATTAAAATCGAAAGTTAGTCGGATTTTAGGTCTAATCTCAACAGTTATTGGTCTAATCAATACTATCTTTTTTATTGTTATTGTAAGTCTATACCCAGATGAACCAATCTTTTTTGTTGCATCTTTACTATTAGTGGGTGCTATCCTTATAATCTTTGGAGTTCATTTAATCATTGAAGGACGGAAAAGCCAAAAATAATAAAAAGAAAACTTAGAAAATAAAATTTTATTTATTCATGGATCATTTCTAAATGGGTGCCGTGCATTTTCGGCGTTTTCTATCCCATCATCTACTGTTGGTAAGCCTTCCATTGCTTTTCGTATAGCATTACGAGTTGCCTTATAATTGTTGATAAAGATTCTTTTTCTAGCACTTGCACTTGGATGAACAAAAACGTTTACTATAATTAAGATATCATCTGTTAGTTCTTTCGGAATAATTCCATCTTCAACGCATTGCATTACTGCTTTAGCAATAGCAGCTTGGGCAGGCCCATATGTTAGACTAGCATGACGCAGAGAAGTTGGGCGAACGGTAGGAATCATAATTGTGGGAGGTTTTACCTGCATATTCGGTTCAAGTATAACTTGAAGACCTTCCCTCCCTTCTTCTGGGTTAGTTAAAGCTTGGGCATAAGCATTACCAACAGGTCCATCTTTTTTGCCTATAAGAAGATCAATATGTGCTAGTTCAACACGATTTCCCACGAGTGATTCGCCTACTTTTAACCCAAAATCTGTTATTTTTTTTGGAGTAATTCCAACGGCATAAAAACGACTGGTAATCGGCTTTTCTCCGAAATCGAATTGAATTTCTGTTTTTTCAATTAATCCTAACTTCTCAAGCTCTACTCTTAGCTCATCTTTAATCTCATAAGAAAGAGAATCACCTAAAACAATAGGTTGTCTAGTTTTACCAACAGGAACATTCATCATATTAAGACATGATTTAACTCCTA
>JBHLNY010000144.1:0-8386 GCA_048941065.1 Promethearchaeota archaeon | reverse complement strand
TCGAGATATCATTTTCCTTACATTTCTTTAAAAAATTTGTTACAAAATTAGATTGTACTGTAGGCTCACCTCCCGAGATAGTGATACCTCCATTTGACTTAAGATAATACACTTTATCTTTATTAATCTCATGGAATAATTCCTCTAAATCCCACCATTTACCAAACATATTTAATGCTGTACTTGGACATTCCTTAACACAAATTCCACAACTAGTACATTTTTCTCTATCAATATGCATACCATCTTCGTCGAGCATTAAAGCTGTTTCTTCACAAGTCTCTATACATGTCTTACATCCAATACATTTATGTTTAAACCATTGTAGCTGTTTTTTTCTTAAGATTGATTCGGGATTATGACACCATATACATCTTAAAGGACATTGCTTAAAAAAAACAGTTGTCCTGATACCTGGTCCATCTTCAGTTGACATCTTCTGAATTTCAAAGATTAATCCCTTATCAGCCTCATTCACTAAAATTTTACACCTAGTAAAAAAATTAAAATTTAAATTTTATGAGATTCTCGTGCAATTATTTCATCTTGAAGTTCTCTCCCAATCGTATTGAAATAGGCATTATATCCAGTGATACGCACCAATAAGTCCTTATAATTACCTGGATGCTTCTGTGCATCCTTTAATAACTCTGCATCTAATAGATTAACTTGTAAACAAGTCCCACCATTCTCGACATAACCTTTTAAATATGATTTAAACTTTTCTTTATGTTCAGGATCTCTAATAATATTAGGATTAAATGTAATAGTGTGACTTGCTCCATTAGGTAGAAAATTCAAGTATTCTCCTTTATCGTTTTTTCCCCCCAAAGCAATCCCTACTGAATTTGTAACTGCTGTAGGGCCTTTTTTATCAACTCCATCACTTGGACATATTGCATTAGAAAGAAAAGTTCCTGCTTTTCTTCCATCTGGAGTAGCTATGGTAAAGCGTGCATCAGCACCAGCCCAATAATTCCACGATAACATTCCTGGTCGATACTGAAAATTATTAGGCGTCTTATATTTCCATGTTTCATCTGCCCATAATTTCATTACATTCTTTGCCAATTTATCAGCATCATCGTCATCATTTCCATATTTAGGAGCCTTATTTCTTAATGTGGTTTGCATGATTTCATATCCATCAAAATCATTCATTAATGCTTCTTTAACCTCAGCAATAGTATATTTCTTTTCATCATAGACTAAACGTTTAATTGCCAATAAGGAATCTACTGTCGTTGCGAATCCTACACCCTCAATAGTTATAAATCGTAATTCAGGTCCTCCACTTCTCACATCCAAACCCTTTTCAATGCAACCACGAACTATAGTCGATATATATGGAGTTGGAATATATTCTGCTCGAATTAATTCGCTTTTATTATATAAATCAACAGTATATTTTATAATAGACTTCATTTGTTCCTGCCAAGCATTCCAGAAATCCTCCCAAGTTTTAAAATTTATAGGATCTCCCGTTTTTGGTCCAAATTGCTCTCCGTCCTTATTCCAAGGTTTTTCAAAGTTTCCCGGCATATTCTTTCCATTCCATAATGTTAGCTCAATACTCTTAGCTAAATTAGGATTACAATTCACTGTACCTGATCGATCATTTCCTTGCATAGTATTTTCTAAGCAGCCAACACAAGCATAATTCCAAGCTTCTTCTTTTTGAATACCCTCTAAAAGTAATCCAGCAATGGCTCTTTCATCAAAATTTATTAAAAATGGAGCACCTTGGGACCTTGAAATCATATCAATTATTTTATTTAAAAGGCTATCGGGTGAATTTCGATGTAACCGTATATTTGGTTTGGGTTCTAATATAGGAGACCATTCATCAATGACTTCTAATATGGTGTATGTTAATTCATTTGTTAAATCTTCACCATTAGGACCACATCCAGATAATGTTATTAACTGTCCAAAGCCACTGGTAATTCCTTGCTTTCCAACCATTATTTGTGCATCATATACAGTATTACAATGAAACCAGAAGCTTCCTAAAATATCTTTAGCAAATTCTTTTGTTATTCTTTTCTCCTCAATAACATCCTTTTTATACAAAGGCCATAAATATTGATCTGTTCTACCAAAAGATGTTCCTGCACCAGGATAAGATTCTTCTGATATTGTTAACATATGAGTAAGCCAGAGTGCTTGGACCCCTTGCCAGAAAGTTTCAGCTGGTTCCCAAGGGACATGTTCTAAGCTTTTAGCCATTTCTTCAAGTTCTTCTACTCTATCTTGGGTTGATGCTCCTTCTTTTAAGCGTCGGCATTCTTTGGCATAATTTTTAGCTAACTTTTTAGGAATTTCTGCGGCTCTTATTATTGCTAAAAGTTCTTGACCTTTAGGACCTTTTTTTTCCTTTTTATTTAGTTGTTCGTATCTGGTTTTTGCTTTTTCATAGACAAACTTAAATCCTTTCTTTATAATAGTTTCATAGTCGGGAATGATATGACCACCAACAGCACCTAAATTTCCAAAACCAGAATGGTGAAATTTAAAGACAGCTTTTCGAATCTTTAAGTTTTTCTTCCAAAATTCCTTAGCCTCCCTTTTTGTAAAGCATTTACTTAATTGTGTATGAAATCTTCCACCTGCTATTAAATCATTCTCAGAAATAATTTCATGTGGAATATAATTAAGCATTACTTCTTCAAAAAAGATTATTCTTCGTTCAGGAAGCGATAATTTCCAGAAATTATCAGGTAATTTAACGGGAATAGCCATTGATCGAAAACAGCTTTCAAATACTCCTTTACCTTTATTTCCTACATATAGGTGTGCTCCTGGAACAATATACATATTGCTTTCTTCAAAAATTAGATCCCAATCAGTTCCAGTAGTAAATGGCATGTATTGATTATTCCATTCTCTTTTATTTCCCTTAAAGTAGTAATCTCTTAACCATTTTGATCGTCGAGAAAGATCATGAGGTTTAGCTATTTTATGTCGCTGTTCTTCTATATTATCTAAATTTCCATTAACTTTGCTCATTGTTTTTCTTACCTTTTTATAACTATTAAACAATAGTTAAAAATTAAATGCAAATTATTATCTAAGTTATTTATTAATTATTTTTACTTTTTATAACAAATTAAAATAATTAAAGAAAAGAATTAAAAAAATAATAATTTTGAGTTTTGTTTTATTTAAGTCTTTCTTCAGAGAGATGCAAGTGATCTGTCTCAACTTCTACGAAGGCTTGGAAAATTTCTTTAACACGAGAATTCTTTGCTTCTTTTGCTGCTTGTCCATAGAATTTAATTGCTCTTTCTTCCCTTTGATGAGATTCTTCTAGATTGGGGGTATATTCTGATGCACATTTGTCATATTCAGGAAAATTGACTTTATCTAATTTAAGTATTTTTTTCCAGACTGATGCATGTTCATTTTCCACTTTTGCTAAAATTTTAAACAATTTCTGACCTTCCAGTTCTGGTGTTTTCTTACTAGAACATTTATAAAAGATTGTATTAGAAACTTCCACTTCTAAAGCTTTCTCTGCATTTGCTTTATCTTTTTCATTTAATTCAACATCCCATGCTCCACTATCATCATAATCTTCTGCTTTAACAAAAAATTTCTTATAGGCTCCACAAAATGGGCACCGACTAGGAGCTTCTTCTCCAATATAGGCTTCTCCACAAATTTTACAAACATAAACATTTATTTTAGTAATTATTTTCACCTAAATTACTTATAATTCAAATTTAAATTATATGACTATTAATTATTAAAATTATTTATATTTTTGATTTAAAATCTAAAAGTTATATAACAAATTTGATTTAAAAAATTATTATGCTAATTTGAGCTAATAATTTAAAAAAAATAAAAATTATAATGAACAATAGATAATTTCTAGAAGTAGCAAAATATAATTAGTCTGATGTTTATTGTATAAAGTTTTAGGAATTGATCCCGGATCGTTAAGTTGGGACTTTTTTGCATTGGATGATGATACCATAATCTTAGACACTTCATTATCGACAAAAGAGTTAATACAGGATCCCCAAAAAGCAATAACTATCATCAAATCTGTTGAAAATATTAATTTGATGGTCTCTCCTAGTGGATTTGGACTCCCACTTAAAAATGTAGAAGATTTGACTGAAAAAGATATTTTCTTTACTCTTTTAAAATTTAATCAGAAAGATAAAAATAAATTAATTGGTCTCGGAAAAGTGTTAAGATTAATTAAAGCTCAAAAGATTAAAGGAGTTATTGTTCCAGGAGTTAAACACTTACCTACTGTTCCTAGATATCGCAAGATCAATAAGGTTGATATGGGTACTGCCGATAAATTATGTACGGCTGTAACTGGAATAAGGGATCAAATGGAAAAATTTAATGTCCCTCCTCAAGGGACAAATTTTATTATGGTAGAAATTGGATATGGATTTACTGCTGTTTTAGCGATTGAAAATGGTCAAGTTATAGATGGGATAGGGGGTTCTAATATCATGGGATTTAGAGCTTGTGGTTCCCTCGATGGGGAACTAGCTTATCTAATTAGAACTATCAAAAAGAAAAACATCTATAAAGGAGGGGTAGCATATATTTCCGGTTATGCAGATTTAAGTCTTAGAGAAATAACTCTTTTAGCTGAAAAGGATGATCAAACAAAAATTGCCCTTAAAGCTTATATATCGAGCGTTAAAAAAGCGGTATATGGAATTTCCTCCTCATTTTCACAAAAGAATAAAATAGTAGAAGTTTTATTAGCTGGAAGGGGTGCTGAATTGGCTTATTTAAGAGATCGAATGATTCGTGGATTGAATGATGTTGCCCCCGTTAGAATTATGAAATCATATAGTCAAATAGCTAAACGTGCCGCTCAAGGTGCTGCATTTATAGCCAATGGGATATTAGGGGGTAGATTTGAAGCAATAATTGATAACTTAAAAATTAAAGAAGCTTCAGGTTCAATTCTTGATGATATATTTATTCCATTTGAAAAAGATAAATTAGTAAGTGATATAAATTAAAATTTTGATAATTACTGGGCAAAATAGTTATTCAACTATTAAAAAGATCATTCAACCTATTAGAGAACATACCTTTACTGTTATTAGGGCTCAAATTTCGGTATCAGCGTTTTTAACAGAAATGATGACTCACAATATTCTAAAAAATCAAGATCTTACTCAATATAATTTAGTTTTACTACCTGGATTTGTTCAATGGGATACCAGTAAATTAGAAAAAAATTTTCTTATTGAGATTAAAAAGGGACCAGAATTTGCTTCTGATTTACCCTCAATTTTAAAAAATCTTGATAAAATTGAATTATCAAATAAAATACCTGCTAATAAATTAATAGAAATCTCTGGTGAAAAACTCTATAATCAAATTTTAAAAGAAAAAATGGCCAAAGCAAAAGAAAATTTTGGAACTCATACTTTTTATCTTAATGAGACAACATCAAATCTTATAATAGGGCGTGATCTACCTCCACCTATAATAGCTGAGATTGTAAATTGTACTAAGAAGTCTGATAAAAGTATAATTAAAAAAGTTGAACATTATATTAACTCAGGAGCAGATGTGATCGATATTGGATGTATTGCGAATAAACCTAACCCAAATAGAGTTGAAGAGATCATTAATCTCATTAGAAATAATTTTGATATATTAATTAGTATTGATTCGATGGATACTAATGAAATTTTAACTGCTGTTGAGAGCAAAATTGATCTAATTCTTAGTCTAGATTTGGGGAATTATATTGAATTTTCAGATATCCCTAAAGATATTGCTATTGTTATACTTCCAACTAATGTTAATGAGGGTTACTTTCCTAAAGATCCAAAAACAAGAGTTAACAATTTGTTTAAATTAACGAGAAGAATGCTAAATTTTGGTTTCAAAAAATTAATAGCAGATCCATTACTCGAAACTCCAATCACACCTGGGATTTGCAATTCATTAGAAACCTATTTCTTATATAAAAAGGAGATTTCCAAACCAGAAAATACAGATATAGAACTGCCCATGTTTTTTGGTATTTCAAATGTAGTTGAATTAATGGATATTGATTCTGTAGGAATTAATGGACTTTTAGCTAGTATAGCAATTGAATTAGATATGGGTATTCTTTTTACAGTTGAACATAGCACAAAATTAATGGGGGGTGTTGCGGAATTGAAAGAGAGTACTAAGTTATGTTATCTTTCAAAATATAATAAATCACCACCTATTAATCAAGGAATTCAAATCTTTAAAGCAAAAGGAAAGACTAGTCAAGTTGTACCTAAATTTAATAAGATAGGTGCAATTATCGTTGAAAGATTTGATGATAGTTACATTCAAGATAAAAAAGGATACTTTAAAATATTTATAGATCGTTATTCAAGAAAGATTTCTGTATTATTTTTTTCAAATGAACATAAATTAAGCAAAACTCTAATTGGGACCAATGCAGAAGCTTTAAGTAAAAGAATTATGGAAGAAAATTTAACTAATGATCTTTCTCATATGAATTATCTAGGTAGAGAGCTAAAAAAAGCAGAAATTTGTTTAAAGCTTGGGAAACCTTATATTCAAGATGAATAAAATTATTGTTAACTTGTTAAAAAATAAAAAAATAATTTTAATTATATAACCTATATAGAAATTGCGAATATTAAAACAATTCTAATTAAATTAAAGTTAAGAATGAAATTATGATACCAAAAGGAATGGATCAATTTCTTAGGGATCATCTTCCGAGAACTACTCTTAAGGCGAGAGTCAAAAAGGATAATGGAATGTGCTATTTAGAATTTACTAATTTAGATATTCATCTTTTATCTCATTTAGGAATAATTTGTGATAAATTAGGCCCTAAACTTGTTGTGTGTTTGTGGAATGAGGAATCTTCGTTGGAAATAGGTGGATATCTTGTTGTTGATAATCTTTCGATGGGAACTCCTTCGATGGGGGGTATTAGAATGTTACCAGATATCACACCTTCGGATATTTATAATTTAGCTCGGGGTATGACACTTAAAAATGCTGCTGCTAATTTACCCTATGGTGGTGGGAAAGCAGGAATAGTTGCCGAAAGAAATCTGTCAAATGAAGAACATACCGATGTAGTTCGTAGTTTTGCCCGCCTTATACACCGCTATAAAGATATTTATGTACCAGGTCCCGATGTTGGTACAAATGATGCTGATATGAAAACAATTGCATTAGAAAATGGGCTAGATAGTTCTGTATCTAAACCACTAGATATGGGAGGTAATCGTATTGACGAGTTAGGTGCTGCTGCCGGGGGCGTGGTGATTGCTTTACAGACTTTGTTAGAAATTATGCCTAGATTAAGAGTACTTCCACAATTTGCTAATTTAGAAATTCCAGAACATAAAGATCTTAAAATTATAATTCAAGGATTTGGTGCTGTTGGCGCTCATGCAGCACGTATATTAACGGAACGTATTCCACAAGTTAAGATAATTGGGATAAGTGATCTAGAAGGTTATTTATATAATGAATCTGGATTACCCGTTGAAGATCTTTATAATTTATGGAAAAAAGAACGATTAGTTACTAATATATATTTTAAGAATAAAATCATAAAAGAAGGTTATAAACATCCTACAAAATTTTCTACTAATTCAGATAATTTACTTCTTGAAAATGCATTTTGTATGATTCCCGCAGCACCCATATTTAATTATCTAGGCGTTTGGCAATCTGAGAATCCTTCAATGACAGTGAATCGAATGGGAAAATGGTCCGTGATTGTTGAGGGAGCTAACACCTATTCTCCAGACCCAAATAGAAAAGCTGCTCGTATTCGTATGGAACAGCTTGTCTATCGTGAAAAAGGTGTTATGATTGCTAATGATTATTTAGTTAATTCAGGTGGGGTTATCTATGCTGCACAAGAACATATTATCAAAACTCCCGATCATTTACAAATACCAGAAAAAATGTTAGGTGACCGTAATGCAGTAGATAAATGGTTAAAAGACCATGTAGATGAATTCGCTGAACTTTCAAAACGGCGCTTAACTGCTGGAGAAGAATATAGAGAAGTTGTTATCCATAATAATATGATTGAATTGGTTGATTTATTAGCTTCCAATCCAGATATGCTTCCATTCGCAGCTGCTCAACAAATAAGTCTACAGCGTCTCACTGCAAGAGAAAGTGAACGAACTGCAAAAGATATCATGGTTTCAATACCCACTATTGATGTAAATAGTAATTTACAAGAAGCTGCAGCACTAATTATCAATAGTATGAGCGGGATAATTGCGGTTCTTTCTGAAGATAAGCTCGTAGGAGTCGTAACAGATTGGGATATTACAAAAGCTACTGCTGAAGGTATAATAAATGTAAAACTTGATAAAATTATGACCAAAAATGTAATTACAGCATC
>JBHLNY010000143.1:0-8430 GCA_048941065.1 Promethearchaeota archaeon | reverse complement strand
ACTAAAGCATCTTTTTGGACTGTCTCTGGAGTATCCATATAAGTAAATTGAGGGGCATTATGAGCAATAAGGTGTACAGTCGGTATTCCTATAGCATCAAATAATCCACCTTCTCCAGGCGCGTGAGGAAAAAGACCTCCAGAAGCAGGTTGAATGGATGTACGGTCTAGATCATTTTCAATAACAGCATCTATAGCAAAATCTAATAAATAGGGATTTCCTGACCCTGGTAATCCTGAAATAAATAGTGCTCTTGGAGAAATCAAACCCGTTTCAACGAATTCTCCGTTAATAATTTTATATTGTTTTGAGATCATCTCAACGCTAATAGCAGCAACAATTTTATCTTGTATAGCAGCGACTTGTTGGCACATATCTAACAAAGGAGGGCGTATTCCAAAATGACTGCTCATACCAAGGAACATAATTGATTTTTCTCTCATACATATAGGAATTTTAGCAAAATATTTAGCTAATGCCATAACAACGGACATTCCTGAAGCTTCATTAGTGGCCCATCCATCATGGTGGGATAGAACTACGATTGTTTCATCTGACTTTCCGGGAAGGAACCCATAAACATTGTAAGCAACTCCTTCACCAGCCATTCCAGTTAAGATCATTTTTGCTGCAATAGACTGACCACTTAATAATAGACCCCTTAAATCATTCCCATCATTTGGGCTGATATACAATCCTGGAATGGAACCATCAACATACGCATGTAAGTATTCATGAATATTATTCGCTGTGAATGTGAGAATCCCAATGAAACCAATAGCGCCATAAGCTGCTGCTAAAGTATAGGAGCTAACTGCATTAGTTACTGGCCAATTTTCTGTTACTTTATCTCCTGGTAAGTTATTGTCCGGATCATAGGTATATAATGAAAATAATTCGAAAACTGATGTTGGAAGACCTGGAGCTATCAAATCCACAACTACAATCTTGCCAGTAACATCGATAGTTTCAAAATCAGATGCTGAACCCATTCCTACATATACTAAATCAGCCATAATACCTTCTGGGGGTGTGAAAGCAGCATAACGCACAAAACCACAAGGTAATGATATGGTTTCTCCATCTACATATAATGTTAAACTCCATACATCAGGAAAGCAAGCAGAAATAGAAAAAGGTTCTAAAAAAGGATTTTCTAATCCAAAATCCTCAAATTTATCTAAGATATACTCAGCACCTTCCAACTCTGCTGCTGTTCCTGGCATTCGATAGCCGTATCGACCTCGATCGCCTATTTCCCATAAATCTTCTATCCACCCAAACATCTCATCCTCGGAAGCTAGATGAGGTTCACATTTTTTTCCCCAATGTCCTTTCTGACCATAAGCTAATGCTGGAGTGGCGAAGATAGCAAGTCCTAGTATTAAAATGATTAAAATAGAGAGCTTTTTTACATTTTTTATATTCAAAATTTTTTCACCCATTTTTTTTTAAATCGTTGTAATTTATCTAGACTTTAATGTACTAATTAAAGTCGTTACATAATTGATAAGATCTAGTATAAAAAGATTGTGAACTAGATTGATTTTGACTGATTTTCTATTTTTATTTAATAATTCTATTTCGATAGAATTAATATCTATTATTATGTTAACCATAGATTTTTAGCTAGATTTAATTCAAAGAACCTTGCGTCGTCATAGGGATTGTATCGATAAGGCTTAATCTCTTTAAATCCTAGAGAAATGTATAAAGTAATTGCTTCTTTCATAAAATGAAGTGTATCTAAACGCATATGCGTATAACCAATCTTGTGAGCCATTTTAATAATTGATTTTGATAATTCTTTTCCAATTTCTTTACCTCTATACTGTGGTCGAACATAGAGTCTTTTCATCTCACATATGTCCTTATCAAACTTTCTTAGAGCTACACATCCTGCTAATTTATTTTCATAAAACGCAAGGAGGAGACAACCCTCTGGTGATGCGTAATCTCCAGGTAAGGCTTCAAGTTCCTCATTAAAACTTTGAAATTCTAAATCAATAGCTAAATAATCAGCATATTCTTTAAAAAGTTTACGTGCTTGTTCTATTAATTCTCCTGATAAGACCTGTTTAATCTCCAACATAAAGAAGCTGTTTTTTTTAGAATAATAAATTTTTGAATAATTATTTCCTATTATTAATTTAATAAAGTTTCATTCAAAAAATACTCATATTATTAAGGAAAATTATTCTTAAATCATTATATAAATAAGAAAATGTGATAATAAAATGGCAAAAGTAAAGTATGGAACTCAAGAGTTTGCTGATGCCTATCGTGAAGCTCTCAATAAAAATGAGAATTATAAGGATGCTGCTGCTGATTGGGAAGGGGATTTTGTTTGGGTAGCCACACCTAGTGGTCCATTAGATCATGAACAGAGAATGTGGATCGGATTATATCATGGAGAATGTACAGGTTGTAAGAGATTAAATCCAGAAGATAAAGTTA
Organism: Promethearchaeota archaeon; assembly: GCA_048941065.1. Lineage (GTDB taxonomy): Archaea > Asgardarchaeota > Lokiarchaeia > Sigyniarchaeales > SOKP01 > Loki-b32. The sequence continues at coordinate 5,973 of JBHLNY010000143.1, read as the reverse complement.
GACTTTTAAAACCAGGCGAGAAATCTACTGGAGAGGGATATAAAGTTGAATATATATATACAACAGATTATGAAACGTGGAAAAAAATCACGATGGGAGAAGCGGATTCTATTAGAATGATGTTAAGTGGAAAGGCAAAACTTGAAGGAGATATGGCAAAAGTTATGAAATATACTAGAGCTGCGGCTGAACTTACAGTTTCTGCTCAGCAATTAGATATAGAATGGCTTTGAAAAATGAATAGGGAAGTTGATAAATAAAAAGCTTTTTAAAAAGAAAGGTTGAACTAATAATATATTATTGAAATTCAAATTAAAAAAAAAAAATTAAGTGAGAAATTTGGTAACTTTAAAAGGTAAACCTACTGTTTACTTAATCATTTATGTTATTGTAGGTTTTTTACATATATTTATCCCCGTATGGGGTGTTGTTATTGAGGAACCATTTAATATTGCGGAGTTTTATTGGTATTGGGGATTCTATTTTCGTGCTACTGAGGGAAACGTTGATACAGGGACCATCCCAATTGAGGGTTGGCTTACTGCTGGTAGAATTGCCATGACAATAATGATAATTTGTTTTATAATCTTCTTAATAACAATAATTTTAGCCAGATCATTAGAAATTTTTAAAACTGAAAAATATCTCGGGCTTTTTGGGATTATATGGCTCATAATAGGCATTTTGCTATTAATTGCTCCATCAATATATGTTGTAGAAGTAAGTGATTACATATTTGATGATTATGTTTGGGGAGTAGGAATATATTTTTCGTATTTTCTAGCAATTGTGCCTTTATTACTAGGAATACTGATTCTCTATACGAAAATGAAGGGACAAAAAATCGAAACTTAAATTCATATAAATAATAACTCAAAGTAAATAAGTACTTTTTTTTTTCTCTTTTTATTTTTTAACGCCATTCAGTACCACATAACCTACATTCATATTTCTTATCAAGCAATAACAACGAGCAGTATTTTAAATTTTTTTTTTTAATAATCACCCTAAATTGATTTCTTTGATATTGAATTTCATTTTCACATATAAATATGTACATATATATTATATATGCATATTTAAAGGTTTGATTATCCCAAACTATTAGAAACATTAAAAGTTATCATATCTTATTCTTACTTTAAATATCAAATGCAATTGATGAGTTAAAATTCACTCTTTTAAACTAAAAATAATCTTAGTTGGATTATCAAATAGGGATAATAAAGACTTTTTTCAGTCCTTTTTTCGAGGATTCTTTAAGAAAAGATTTGCTTTAGATTACAAATTTAGTATTGGTGTTGATATTTTAACTAAAGATGTGGAATTTAAACCGGGAGAATTAGCGACCTTAAGTGTTTGGGATATAAGTAAGCAAAATCGGTTTAATTTTATTCATGATATTTTTTTTAGGGGAGCCACTGGTGCTGTTTTGATCTTTGACTTGATGAAAGAACAAACCTATAAAGAATCAAGAAAGTGGCTGGAAGAAATAAGACAAATTACTCAAGAAGAAATCCCTTTTTTACTAATTGGTTTTAAGTCTCAAGTTGAAAAAATGATTGATATAAATAAGATACGTGAATTTGCTGAAAAAGAGAAAGGGATATTTGTTGAATTAGCTTCTAAAAAAAGTGAAGATCTAGATAAAGCTATTTATGATCTAACTCGTCGAATAATTGATTCAAGAAATGATAAGTCATTATAGATATTTATCGCCATTCAGTACCACATAAACCACACATATATTTCTTACCATACATTCTTGGATAGGATAAAATTATGTGTGTTTTATCAGGCATTTCCCGGATGAGTGTAGTGTTCGCATTTCCACATTTAGGACATCTACGCCTTCCTTCAGGACTTCCTTCTAAAATAGGTTGTTCTCTTTTTATTGATTCAGGAGAAAGAACAGATTTCATTTCATCAAAAACTGTATGAGATGGGGTTACTCTATCTTCCTCAATTTCTAACATGTTATTGGACTCGATTGGAGATAATTCCTTAGATTCCAATGGGGGTTCAGAAACCTGGTTAGATTCAGAGATCAAAGGTGATACTCTTACAGGAATATCAATTTCTCTTTGAGGTAAGGCTGTTATGACTTCTTCTTTTTCTACTTTTTCTTTTCTTTCTCTGAGTGTCTTATTTTCCGCCTCAAGTTCGATTATTTGTTCTTGTAAAATGGCGATTTCTTCCTCTAATAGTTCAGCATCTGGTTTATCAATTTTCAGAAAATCAATATTGTTTCTTAATAGACTATTTTCATTTTCTAATTCAAAATTCTTTTCGTTCAAAGTTTTAACTACGTTTTCTAATCTATTAACTTCTTCCATCAAATTCGATATAGTATTTCGAGTACTCTCTATAAACTCAATATCAGTTTTTGATTCTTTTATTTTTACACCTTTTTCCTTAAGTTTGTTATTTTCATCTTCTAAATCAGCAATTTTAGATTCTGCATCTATCAGGTCTTGCTCTAATTGTGCTATTGTAGCCAGTTCAATTTTCATTTCTTGTATTTTATTTCTTAATCGATTATTCTCATTATCTAATTCAGAAATCTTTATTTTTAAAGGTTCAACATCTTTCTCTAACCTATTATAATCTTCAGTTAGATTTTCGATTTTTGTATTATACTCCTCTAAAATCATAGGATCAACGTTTTCCTCCAACATTTCTTTTTGTTTGGCTAATACAAGATTTAGATCCTCAACTTTTCTTTGTAAAGTTTCGACTTCATAATCCCTTTGAGCTAGCTCTTGTCTTTGTGAAGTAATTAAATTTTTCAAGATATTAATTTCATCAGATTCTCTGATACTATCAATTGTAATTTTTTCAGTTAATGTGGTCTGTGAATTCTTTCCTTCCAATTGAATTTTCAATCTATTAATCTCATTATTCAACTTTTCAATAGTTTTTTCCAATAAAGCTCTGTTCTTTTCTTCTTCTTCCGCTTTATCAATTAAATCCTTTAAATTTTCACTCATCTAACTAAACGCTAATTATTATATTTTCTTTAAAAAGATAATAGATTTTTATTTAAAAAAGTTAAGGAAATCAAGTTAATTATTAAATAGTATGAGCGATACAGAAATTTAAATTTAATTAATTTAAAGATTTATCTAACCTAGAGATTAATGCTTATCAATCATTAACTATAAAAATGAAACATACTTATTGAGATTTGATTTTTTATTTACTTTATTAAGATGTTATGATATTAATGCCAAATTCAGTAATTTTTTCAGATTTAGAAAAACATTTTTTTAATAATTTACGAGTAGCTCATATTGCCACAATCGATTCTAAGGATAATTTTCCGCATATTGTACCAATTTGCTTCACGTTTGATGAATCTAAATTTTATACTACACTTCGAAAGACAAGCAAGCGGATGAGGAATATTCAAAAACAAACTCAAGTTTCACTAGTATTTGATGAATATGAAGAAAGTAAAGGGAACTGGATTATATTAAAAGGTATTTTAATTAAGGTTAGAGTCTCAGTTTTAAATTACCCGCAACATAAAGAAGAATTCATGAAAGGATGGAAACAACTTTTAGAAAAATATCCCCAATATAAGACATGGGCATATGACGATTTAAGTCCAAAAGATCCAGATCTTAGACGAATTATGTGGTTGGAACCAATTTCAAAAGTTATTTGGGGTTTTTCTTAGGAAATTTCATCTTTTTATCAAATTCTTCTATAAAATTTATTTTAAAAAAAAATCATTATGTTTAAATATTAACCCACCTTTATTTACGGTAAAATTTAAGTAATATTTTTAAAAAAAATTAAAAAGGTAATTAGTTTGGAAGAAATAAGTGATGAAGTTTTCTGGAAAAATAAAATTAAACAGTATTGGAAAGTATTCATCATTTGTATAATTGCAGTTATAGTATGTCTTATTGGAGCTCTCCTAGTCCTTGTTTGGTTTATAGAAACATCTACTCTTGGGGGGCAAGGTGATTGGACTTTTAACGATTGGACATTGAATTATGTTGTTGGTTTTATGATTTTGATAATTCTTTGGGAATTATTACTTGTAGGAGTTCCAGCAGCTCTATTTTTTGGTCTAGGAGGTTACCTATGGTGGAAGAGATTACCTGAGGAAGAAAAGCAAGAGTACAAGGAGAGAGAAAAGAGGGAAAAGAAAAAATACAAAAATACAAAAAACTGGGGTGGCGGTGGAGGATTTAATATATTTATGTTTATAGCATACTGTATCGTTATTGCAATTGATGGACACTATAATACCAGATTTGGGCAATTAGATTACAGTTATTTCATTTATGCTTGGTTTTTTACGTTTATGTGGCTTTTGATAATTTTTGGCGTTCCTGTGGTTATTATACTTTTGATTGTTTATTTTAAAGTATGGAGAAAAAAATCAGAATAAAATTTTTTTTCCTATTTTTTTTTTTATTATATACTTTTCTTGTATAGAATCACTTATAGTCAAGAACTGTTGTAATAATTATGTTAATTGTATATTTTATAGTATGGAGAAAAAAATAAGAATAAAATTTTCTTTTTTTTAGTTTTATTATATTTTTATATGGGTTGCAGAAAAAAAATTACTTTTTAGGTTGAAAGACTTTTTTCTTTATTAAATTAAGGATGGTTTCAGCCTCACTTGCATCAAACCCTTTTTTTATTGAGAGTAACTTAGTAACGGTGAAATAATCTTGGTTTTGCTTTCTCAGAATTTCTTTTGCTCGATTTACAAGAGCTTTTTCATCTGACTTAAGTTTAATATCTTGTTTAACTAATTCTAATGGAAATATTAAGGAAGTATGCAAATGTTGTTCTAATAATTCTTTCATAGTGGCAAAAGGTTTTATATTTCCATTAAATTTTTTAATTAAATACCCATATCTAGCATCAATATCATAAGATAAATTTTTGATTGATTCTAAAAAGTCTGGTGAAGGACTTTCCTTCATTATTAGCAATATTCTAAAACTCTTAAATTCAGACATTAAGATTTTTGAGTCTTGATACTCCAATTTTATTGTTTGTGATTGTTCACCTGCTCCAGTTAGCTCAATGCCAAAACTACGAATTGCTTCAAGAAATCCTGCAATAAGTGAAGCATCAATGGATTTACTGGCTAAAATTTGTTCATATATATTTAAACCTGATTTCTTATGCGTAACAATAAAATAATCGAGATTTAGTACGTCCATATATTTATTAAAAATACTCTGTCTATATGCTTCATGTTTTCTTTTGGAACTTTTAACAAGTTTAACTGTTGTAAAACTAGCAATGGCTAGAATAGCTATAGCTGATGCGATTATAACAACTAGCATTGGATCTAAAACAAAAGGAATTTCAATTTTAAAATTCTGAGAAATTACCCCTGCATCTGTAGCATTATTCCAGAAAACGTAAGCTGTGTAAAATCCTTCATTTGGATTAGATGGAAGTTGGAAAGTAAGCAAGAGATCATCTGTGGACTCTATAATGTAAATTAAATCGGGTTGAGCTGGATTACCTAAAGGATTGATCATCCTAAAAGTGATATTACCCGGAAAATTTGGAGAAAGAACAGAAAATTGAATCTCTTGACCTCCACTAAATTTAGTTTTTGGTACATCTAAATAGGGTTCAAAATTCGGTGAATTTGCTGTGATTTTCCAATCTGATCCCTCAATAATTATATCATTGGGAAGAATAATAGTAGCGTTTAATGGATCGTTCAAAACATCTATAGTTATATTTTCCCATCCAGTTCCATTATTTCTAAAGATAGTTAAATTAAACCAATTTCTTGGATAACGAAATTCAATAGAATAATTACAAAAACATCTAGAGATTTCAGGTTCTAGCGTCCAGCTGTTTGCTGAATTCTCCTGAATTATTACAGATCCTTCTGAAATCAAGATATTTTGTAATGCAAGATGATAACTTAGGTTGAATAATAACTCTATTGAACGGTTGTTGTATATAGGAATATTAAAG
>JBHLNY010000142.1:0-8482 GCA_048941065.1 Promethearchaeota archaeon | reverse complement strand
TTAAATGCCATAGAGAATTCAAGATCATTATTTTTAAAATGAAAAGGTTGAATATAATCCATTGATTTGTAACCTATTGCCCCTGTTGTAGCATATCTATTATGTCCTATCCCAACATTACCCCAATATTGAGATAAAACTTTATTCTCCAAAACTTTAGAAACCAGGCCGTTTTTCTTATAAGTATACATACTTCCTCCAGTCTTCAATATAGAAATCCCCGTTGATTCCTGTCCTCTATGTTGTAAAGCAATTAATCCTTGATATAAAAGTTTCGAAACAGAAAATCCAATATCATCGCAGGTAACACCGAAGATTGCACAATTATCTTTGAGTTTATCTCGCTTTTCTATATTTGTTTTTTTAGGAAGCATGATATTCCAAGATTTAAGAGAGACAATTATATTATCTTCAATTAATTTAAATCATATATAATTTTTAATTATTAGTTTAATAGAATATTAATAATTTCTACTAAAAGTTGTTTAAGATAAGTAATAATAATAAAAATCTTGCTATTGTTATATTAATTGGAGGAAAAAGTACTCGTTTTGGGAGTGATAAAGGTCTTTTCGAATTTAATGGAAAATCACTACTAACACACCAGCTTGAAAGATTATCCCAATTAGAATACAAAATTTTTCTCATTGCGAATTCTGTAAAACAAGTTAACATTTATATTGAAAAAGTTAATTATGAAGTAGTAACCGCCTTTATAATTGATGAGCAAGATATAATATCGAATAAAAATATTAATACTCCTATGTTGGGTCTATATTCAGCTTTTAAGGAACTAGATAGACTCAAATATAAGAAAGCTTTTGCTTTATCCTGTGATACTCCTCTTATCAAGAAGGAAGTAATTACATATTTAATAAAAGAGTCTAAAGATTTTGATTGTTGTATTCCTCAATGGAATAATGGGTTCTTAGAACCACTATTTGCTATATACCCTATTCAAAAAGCTTATATAAAAGCTAAAGAAAATTTAATAAATAAAACCTATAAACTGATTAATTTATTAGATAATAATTGGAAAATCAATTATGTGTCTATAGAAGACTCAATTATACCTATTGATAAAAACCTAACTTCTTTTATTAATATAAATGAACCTGGTGATCTTCAAAAATTAATAGATGCCATTCAAAATAAATGGATTTTTAAAAAATAGGAAAAAATAATGATTATTAAATAAAATTATAAAATTTACAATTCTGATGGGCCATACACTGCAGCAGCAATTCCTATAATTCCACCTAGCCATAATAGATACATACCAATATCAAGCGCACCAACATTAAATATCTTCCATGGGATAAAATCTTCAACAAGTTGTTCATCGGTTCCCAAAATATTTACTACCCAATCTTCTCTATTTAATACATCAGCACTACCTAAAAAGATTAAAGTAGTAATACAAAGTACAACAATCGTTCCGATTATTATGAGTGTTCGTGATTTTACTCCCAAAATTTGAAGAACACCCGAGATTAGGAACAATATAAAAACACCAGCAATAATATAAAATGCGAAAGCAGGTATATCTAATATGGCTTCTAAACTTTCTGCATCAGTGAACATCGTAGAAAGATTTTTAATCATCCCCAAACCATTAGCATAATAAATTACTCCATAAGAATCAATTGCTATCCAAGAAAATAAAAATGTAGCTAACAGTGTTAGGATACCAGCAATTATACTTAAAACTTTTCCTGCATACAACAATTTACACCTTATTTTGATTTATGATTTTTTTTTGTAATAATATAGTTGGATGTTATACTTAATATTATATACTGATTTATTTATAAAAGTAAGGCAGAATTTTATAGCATTGATATTTTTAAGTGGATAAAGCCATTATTAAAAATTAAGAAAAGGAAATATAATATTCTTATTTATAAACATTTTATTATGGAAAATATATTTAATATTTTATTAAAAGAAGATTTTAAAATGAATAATCTAAATTCTTTTTAAACCTAAAATTAATAATAAATCTTTATAAAAATAATAGATTTTTAAAAGTATTAGAACTAGTTCAATAATAATTTTTAATTTTAGACTTATTAAACCAAAGTTATGACTAAGGAAATTTACGATGAGTGATTTAATAATAAAAAACGGCTTAGTTTATGACCCTTCAAATAACATTGATGGCGAGAAGAAAGAAATTCATATTAAAAATGGAGTCATAGTTGATAAAGTAAATGGTGATGCTAAAGTCATTGATGCTTCGGGTATGATTGTTATGCCTGGCGGAGTTGATCTTCATTCTCACATTGCAGGTGCGAAAGTTAATGCAGGACGTTCACTTCGTCCTGAAGATAAACATTTCGAAGCAACTATGAAAAGAACAAAATTAACACGGAGTGGGACAGGGTTCTCTGTTCCATCCACATGGCTTACTGGATATAAGTATGCTCAATTGGGATTTACAACTGTTGCAGAACCTGCGATGCCTTTACTTGAGGCACGTCATACTCATGAAGAGTTTCTAGAAACCCCTATCATAGATAAAATGGCTTTTCCTCTCTTTGGAAACAATTGGTTTGTAATGGAATATGTTAAAAATGGTGAAATTGAGAAATTAGCGGCCTATATTAACTGGATTCTTAAAGTTACAAAAGGATACGCCATTAAACTCGTAAATCCCGGCGGAGTAGAGAATTGGGCTTGGGGCAAAAATGTAAACTCTATAGATGATGAAGTTTTTCATTGGGGAGTTACACCTAGAAATATAGTTGAAAGTTTAGCCAAAGCTAATGAAATATTGGAACTACCTCACTCCATCCATGTTCATTGTAATAACCTTGGTCATCCCGGAAATGTTAAACACTCACTTGAGACTTTTGAATTAACAAAAAATATAAAACCTAAAAGTTCAGTTGGAAGAAAAACAACATTCCATTGTACACATGTTCAATTTAACGCATATAGTGGTACAAATTGGGGAAATTTTGCATCAGGAGCTTCCGAAATAGCTGAATATGTGAATTCACATAATCATATTACTATTGATGCAGGTCAAGTTGTTTTTACCAAATATGCAACAACTACAATGACAGGAGATGGTCCATGGGAGTTCGCTCTCCATCATTTAGGGGGTACTTCTGCATGGGGTAATAAACCAGGAGTTAAATGGATAAATGGTCAAGTAGAAGGAGAATCAGGATCAGGGATTGTCCCTTATTTTTTCAATCCTAAAGTAGGGGTCAATGCGGTACAATGGGCTATAGGTCTTGAATTAATGCTTTTGGTTAAAAACCCATACCAAATAGCTTTAACAACCGACCATCCTAATGGTGCTCCTTTTACATGTTATCCACAAGTGTTTAAATGGTTAATGGATCGCAAGTCTAGAGAAGAAATGCTAAAAAATATTTCACAAAAGGCTAGCACAGCAACAACTTTACCTGATATAGAAAGAGAATTTACTTTAAATGAGTTATGTATAATTACACGAGCAGGAAATGCTAAAATTCTTGGTCTTACAGATAGAGGTCATCTTGGTGTAGGTGCAATTGGAGATGTAGCTATTCATAAATTAGATTCTGATAAATTTACGGGACATGATATAGAAAAAGCTTTCTCGAGTGCGGCCTATACTATTAAAGAGGGGCAAATCGTAGTAAAAGATGGTGAAATTGTAGCTTCTCCAATGGGGACATTAATTCGTGCTGAAGGAAAGATAAAAGAAAGCGTATATGAAGCAATGTTAGAAGAAATCAAATTTCACTGGCGCGATCACTACAGTATAAATTTTAATAATTACCCGGTACAAGATGCTTATGCTCCGAAAGAATTGGTTTTAAATGGAGTATAATAATATATTAATTTTATTAATTTCTTCTTGACTAATATTAAATTTATTCCTAAAGAAATTTAAAAAGTAAATAAGATATAATCTTTTTATTCTATATTTAATGGTTTATATGGAAAAATTTAAATTAAAATAATTTAGAATTAAACTAAATAATTTCTATATAGGTTATAAAGATGCGAAACGAAGATATTATGAGACTTTTAGCTGCTCTTGGTGGTATAATAGCTTTAATTGAAGCTATTATCGGTTTAGGAGGAAAAAAATTGGAAAATGTACATATTATTATTTTAATAATTGGAATTGTTCTAGCTGTGATAATATTATTAAGTGTAATTAGTCCTAATAAACCAATTCCCATGAATTGGATGGTATATGTTGTGCTAGGAATAGTAATGATTGTATATACTAGTACTATTGGGGGTATTTTAGTATTAGTTGCTGGATTTGTAGGATTTACAGAAAGATAATGTAAATGTTAATAAAAAGAATTCAATTAAACAAGATAAATTTTAATTATATTTAAAATATGCTCGAATCCCTTGCGGGGATAATCATTCAATAACTAGAATTTAATTTATTGAAGTCCTTTTTCTCGAGCTTTAGATGTATTCTTGAATGAATCTAATAATACGTATAGTACAAGTAAAAATGCTACAATAATAATATTAAGACCAAATATCCTGTCGAATTCTCCCATTGTATCTCCTCAACTAACAGGCAAAGAAATAATAAATGCAAAAAAACTCATGCTAATGAAGAAAAATATTAAAACAATTATCAAATTTTCAAGATTTTTATATACATTCATTTTCATTGAATTTTCAAATTTTATTTTACCAATTATTAGAAAATATTATTTTTTAAAAAAATAATTATTTCAGCAAATTTTAGAAATTACTTCATATCTCATTTATAGTTTCGATGAACTTCAAATCATAAATCTATAATAGTTGGAATTTCGTTAAAGTAATATATTTAAATTAAAATTGAAGTAATCAAAAATTAGAAAGTATTTCCTATGATTTTTGAAAAAATTGAATTTAATTCTATTTATTTTGATATATTTAAATTAGATGAAGGGATTTATGCAATAATATTCAATCAAGAAATGGGTTCTAGTTCTAATGCGGGTATTTTCGATTTAGGAAATAAAACAATTATTTTTGATACTCTAATGGATCCATTTTCCACTAGAGATCTTATTAAAGCCTCTAAATTAATTACAAATAAAGATCCTTTTTTATTAATAAATAGTCACTTTCACCTTGATCATGTTTTTGGTAATAGATTATTTCCTAGTTCAATGCCCATTATAAGCAGTCCTGGTACCTTAGATCAGTTTAATAAGCAACTTCTAGAACAGTTTAAACAATTTAAAGAGAGAGCCCCAACAGAATTAAAAAATACTAAAGAATTATTAAAAAATGTAGAGGATCCAAACAAAAAAATTGAACTACAAAACGATATGGTGACTTGGAAAGAAATACAAGCTCCAAATTTTGACTTAAGACCACCTGATCTTTTATTGTACAATAAAGTATTAATTAATGGAGTTAGCAGATCAGTTGAGATTATTAATATTGGCAGTGCTCATTCTCATGATGATATCATTGCTTTATTTCCTGAGAAAAAAATTTGTTTTATGGGAGATTTACTCTTTACAAATTTAGATCCAAGTTGGGCTACTGGTTCTACAGGAATGTCTTTTGCTGTTGATCCAAAAAATTTTAAAAATATAATGGAAACGTATTTTGAAAAAAACATCGAAGTCTTTGTGCCTGGTCATGGGACCTTATCTTCAAAAAAAGGAGTAAAAGATACTATTGAATATCTTGAAAAGTATTTTTTAAAGAAGGAGGATTAAATCTACAAAAAATATTTATTGTATATCTTTTAAACGTAATAAATGCAAACTAATCAAAATTTTAATAGATATTATCTAAAGGATTAAATAGACAATTATGTTATTAAATTACATAAATTAATTCAAAAGTGGGGAATTTCTATTATTGAAAAGAAAAAATTCATTTTAGGAATATTAATTACAACTGTAATTATTAGCCTTACTTTTATAGGATTTAATATTTCTAACATAATTCATCAACAGAATATAATAGAAGATCAAAAACAAATTATGGATGAAAATAGGAGATGGGTAGAAAATATCCCATGTTTTGAAGTATATGGCATGGAAGATAATATTATTGAGGGTGCTGAGGCTTATTTTACTGCTCTTTCCAAATATCAAACAGCAATTCAAACTCAAATAATAAGTATTTTTCTAATATTTATACTAAGTGTAGTTATTATAGCTTCAGGAAGATTCTTATTTAGAATTAAGAAATAATACTCTATATGAAAAACAAAATTAGATTTTTTGATCTTCTAGATTTATCCCTAATTCTCTAAGTTTTTGACGTAAAATATCACTAAGATCAAAAATTTTTCTCTCTCTTAGTTGAGTTCTGATATCTGAAATAATTTCAATTAAGTCTTTGATTAACTCGTCTTTTTTATCAAAAGTACCTACTAAACCGGATTTAAGTTCTTTCTTTAAAGCAGGAAATAATCCGAAAATTTTATCCATATTCTCGATAAATTTAAAAAACTGATCTTTAAAATCTTCTGTGATTTCTACTTTTTCTTCTAAAATCGCCTTGTTGAGTTCTCGGATCAATAACATCATCTCGGCAATTGCTACTGGTGTATCAAAATCGTCATCCATAGCTTTTATAATATTTAATTTTGCTTTATCGATTCGAGAAATTAGTTTTGATACTTCTTTAGTACCTTTAGGAATTGCTACTAAATCATTTATTTTTTTAATTGTATTTATTAATTTATTATAATTTTTTTCTGCTTGATTTAAATTTTCTAAAGAATAGTTTATTGAGCTTCGATAATGACTTGAGATTAGGAAGAATCGGATAACCATTGGATCATACTGTTTTATTAAATCTGAAACTAAAAAGAAATTTCCAAGGCTCTTTGACATTTTTTCATTATCAACATTAACAAATCCATTATGAATAAAATAATTCGCAAAAGGTTTCCCTGTATATGATTCCGATTGAGCAATTTCATTCCGATGATGAGGGAATTTCAAATCTTGACCTCCCCCATGAATGTCAATAGTTTCTCCTAAGAAGTTAATAGCCATAGCAGAACATTCAATATGCCATCCTGGGCGTCCTTTACCCCATGGACTATCCCAATATGGTTCTCCTTCTTTCATCTTCTTCCAGAGAGCAAAATCTTTAGGATCAAGTTTGTCTTCTCCATAAATTGTATCTTGATCTTCAAAGTAATCTTCTTCCTCATTTTCTGTATCTTCTAATTTTAAATTTTGAAAAACTGTTTTGTATCTATGAAAAGATTTAACAGAAAAATAAACAGAACCATTTCGTTCATAGGCATAACCTTTTTCAATTAATCCTTTTATAAATTCAATCATATAATCAATGATTTCAGTTGCTTTGGGATTTTTAGTCTCTTTCTCTACATTCAAAAGCGTCATTATTTCTTCATATTCTTTTATATATTGTTCACTTAATTGTTTGAAATCAATGTTTAGTTCACCTGATCTTTTTATAATTTTATCATCGATATCTGTGTAATTTTTAATAATATTAACTTTATATCCTTTAAATTTTAAATACCTATGAATCAAATCAAAAGCAATAGCTGACTTTGCATGACCCAAGTGAGGAGAATCATAGACTGTTGGACCGCAAACATACATTTTTACCTCTTGGGGCGTTATCGTCTTAAATTCTTCTTTTTTAAATGATAAACTATTGTAAACTTTCATTTTTAAATGAATGACAATTAAAATCTATTAAGAAAGGAGAATGTTTGATAATATTAATAGTTGTTATTGATATTTTTTCAGCACTAATTAATTAAGGATTATTAGAACTAAATTTATAGCTTAAAACATTAATGAGAAATAAGTTAATAATATATTAAATATAGTAAATTCTTAAGTTGATTAAGTTATGGATATTGAAATTAAGTCATTAGAACCCGGACTCATTGATGATTTCTTATATTTTTTTGATAATGTAGCATTTACAGACAATCCTGATTGGGCTGTTTGTTATTGCCATTTTTATCATTTTAATGGCTCGAATAAAGAGTGGATGAAAACAACTGGAGAAGAAAATCGGAATGCTTCTATAAAAATGATAAAATCTGGAAAAATGAACGGTTATTTAGCATATCTAGAGAATAAACCAATTGGTTGGTGTAATGCAAATTTAAAAGAAAATTTTCAAAAATTATCATTTATGGAGGAATTGAATACAACTTTTAATGGAAAATTAGCTTCAATTGTCTGTTTTGTAATTTCTCATCTTCATAGAAGAAAGGGTATAGCAAGGAAATTACTCCAATATGTTTGTGCCGATTTTAAAGATAAAGGTTATGATTGTATTGAAGCATATCCTAGAAAGGGTGATAAATTATCTGATGCACATCAATATCGTGGTCCAATTTCGCTTTATCAATCAGAGCGTTTTATTATATATAAAGACTTGAAAAGTGTCTATATTGTAAGAAAATATTTATAAATTATTAAAAAAGAGCCAGCGGAGGGATTTGCACCCTCGAATAACGGCTCTGCAGGCCGCCTCCTTAACTACTCGGATACGC
>JBHLNY010000141.1:0-8529 GCA_048941065.1 Promethearchaeota archaeon | reverse complement strand
TAAGTTTCTTTCCTAGTCCACCCATTATTTATCACACTCATATTAGTTAAATTTCTGAATAATATATTCTTATAATGTAATAATGTAAATTTGGGTTTTATAAATATTATGAAAAACAAAAAATAGATTATCTTAAATCAATAGAAATGATAAAATAAATTGTTATTAAATCTTTAACAATTAAGTTCTAATATTTATAAAATGTGAATCTCAATATCAATAGAGTGTAATAGTAAAAAATGGCAAAAGTAATTTTTATTTCAAAAAACAATGTTCACGATGCATGGCTCTCAGCTGTAGTTCAAGTATTATTTAATGGTGATGATATTAAAACTGAATATGATAGACCAGAAGATCCTCCCTCGAAAGATGCTACAGTATTAATTGAAATAAAAGAACCTTTGAGTAGTCCTATAATGCGTAAAAATAAAGTTATGAAATTAAGATCGAAATTTGGTAATTCTTATGAAGTTTATGGTTGCATGGCAGATACTTATCTAATTGGATCTATTCAGAGTGGTTATATTGAAGAAATTTTGGACGGTGTTAATGATAATCTAATATACAAATCAGGAGTAAGCTTTCCGTATTCTTATCATGATAGAATTTTTAACTATGCCCCTTTTTCCTTAGAAGATACCATCCATAAATATTATGATATAGAGATTACTAATAATGAAATCGTAAAAAAACACCAGAAATTAAAAAAGGCTGAAAAAATTACTGAATCAAATATTTGGAAGCTTAAAGAAGGAGTAGAATTTGATTTAGATAAAGTCATTTCAGAACAAGTTGGGATTGAAAAATTACCTATAGGGATCTTAGACTTTCCAAGAATAAATCAAATAGAATATATCATTCAAAAATTAAAAGATAAACCATATAGTCGCAGGGCTCAAGCTATAACATGGAGACCTCTTGTCGACCCTTATCATGTTGACCCTCCTTGTTTACAAAGGATTTATATGCGCATTAAAGATGGTAAATTAATGATGCAAACAACCTGGAGAAGTCGAGACTTATTTCGAGCATGGGAAGCAAATGTTAACGGTATGATTAGATTACAAAAGAAAATAGCAGATAAAATAGGAGTAGATATAGGGCATTATTTGGATTTTAGTAATTCTTTACATATTTATGGTAATACAATTTCAGAGGTAAAAGATATGTTAGAACGTATGAAGAATAAAAAAGAATTACCTGATGAAATTAGTTCCTTAATGGAACTTAATGAAAACTAAAACTAGGTAGTATTTTTTATTGTCTCTCTCTTCTTTTTAGCTTTCAGTCTTTTATATTTCTGGTATCTTTTAAGAAACAATACAACAAAAGATATAATCAGCATGGAAACGTAAATAATTAAAATTATAATATTCTTAAAATCTGTGCCAATTAATATTCCATGTACAACACCAAATACAAGAGCTATATAATTTAAACCATGAATTAATCTCCAATATTTTGGGATTTTTTTAAATGTTGTATTTAATATTCCAGCAATAACAGCAATATATATTAGAATTAATGCTGGACGACCTGCCAGTTCCCAAAATATAATCCATGAATCAAATTTTGGGATAAATACCAAAAGATCCATTTTATATAAAGCAAAAGCAATAGGATGAATAGTAATGAGAACCAAACCTAAAATCGAAAAAATATGATGGATTTTAACAAAAGGTTTTCCCAATATTTTGTAGAGTTGTACCATAAATGGTGTCATTATGGTAGCTATAAACAATGAAGCCAATCCCAACAAAGCACATAGTCTAACAATAAAATTATATCCATCACTTGGTGGTTTCGTAAAAAATAGGGCTATAATTACTGCATAAATAATCAAAATTGTTATGATTAATACTTTTGCTTCTTTTTTTAGAGTCATATTAAGGAAGAATGAATTTTTATAATTAAAAATTTAATTTATAGATTATAAAAATTTTATTCTTATTTTTGGGATAGGGATATTTTAAAAATAACAAATTATTTAATTATTTCAAGTTCTTTTAATTTCTCTTCTTTAGGTCTACCAGTTTCCCAATCCCAATTACGATCTCTATAATATCTTTTTAAATTTTCCTCTAAATCAAGTTTTATTCCTGCTATTTTTCCTTTATTTAGAGTTTTGTAGAAATGCCCTGGTAATTTATCATCTTTTCTAGTTATACCCAAATTACAATTTATCAATCTTTTAATATTATTTATTCGTTCTCCAACATGCATAAGAGATTTTTTATCATAATTAAACCCAGTAGCAGCATTAATATATCCAATTATATGTTCAAGTGATGGATTTCTAAAATTACAATTTACAGCAGAATCATCTATGGCCCTAAGATCTTGAAGATTGATCACCCCTCTCTCTCGACCTTTTATTTTAAATCTATCACCTTGTTTAATACGTAAATTTTGATAAGCAAAAAATCCAAGTTCATTGCCATACCAATCACATTTTTCATGATTAGCCCCAACGCAGCATGTCATATAACTTAAAGCTTGCCCTGCAAAGGCACGTGGTTCATGCATTGGTATTTCTAAACCTTTTACATGAGCTGCTAGTTCGGGATCTACTTCAAATTTTTCTGCCATAAATCTAGCTCCTTCCGCTAATACTCCTCCTATACCTTCTCTCTTTGAAATTTTGTTAATGAGTTTTAATAATAATTCCTCGTTTCCCCATCTGATATCTTCAATTCTAACATCTTTTAAGGATTGTTTTATTTTATCTACACCTAAATTATTTTTAACAAGATATATGAGAAATGAAATACAAACACCCCCAGAAATGGTATCAATTCCATACAAATTACATTTATGCGAAGCTAAAATTACACTTTTTGGATTAAATATTCCTATCATAGGTCCCAAAGAAGCAACAGACTCGTATTCAGGCCCATCAACTTTAATTTCTTTGCCATTGTCTTTTATAATTGTTTTTTTACCACAACGTAATGTACATCCCGCACAACCATAATCAAATACAGGATAAAGTTCCTTTAAGGTTTTCCCTGTCAATCTTTCTGCTAAATATTCCGTTTCAGTAAAATAATATCCGGGAGTGTCGCCCAATGCCATTCCAATATCCAGATACGAATTAGTGCCATATAAATTATAAACGTAAAATATAGCATTTTTTAGAAAATCTGTCTTAAATTCTTCTTCTGCTTGTTTATATAATTTTTTACTATAGTCTCTATTCACCATAGGAATTTTATTAGTACCGAGAATAGCTATAGCCTTTAAATTTTTTGAACCCATAAGCGCTCCTAAGCCACATCTTCCGATTGCCCTTCCTTCATCATTTATTATTCCAGCATACTTAACTAAATTTTCCCCCGCTTGTCCTATACATGCTACTCTAATTTTTTCATTGTTTAACTTTTTTTTTACCTTTTCCTGCGTTTCATAAGTATCTTTACCCCATAAATCATTAGCTTCTTTAAAATCAATTATATTGTCGTGAATGTACATATAAAATGGTTTATTACACTTCCCAGTAATCACTATTGCATCAAAGCCACTATTTCGTAGTGATATGCAAAATGTACCTCCTGCTGTACCTTCTCCCCAAATTCGAGTGAGAGGAGATATTCCAGTAACAGAATACCTTCCTGAAGAAGGTCTAATAGTTCCGGTTATAGGTCCAGTTGCAAATATTAACGGATTGATTTCTGAAAATGGATTTTCTTTCAAAATTTCATATTCTTGTGTTGATAATAAATTATAGGTTAATTTAGCGCTCAATCCTGTTCCACCAAGAAAATTCTTTGCTATTTGAAGATCTAAATCCTTAATATCAATCCTTTTCATGTTTAAATTTACATGAGCAATTTTTCCATTATAACCTTTCATCCAAACCTTTAACCTCCCTATAGTGTATACTAAAAATCAATATTTTTTCCATCCCAGGCATATGTGAATATCTTTTTATACAAATCTATAGTGAGTTGACGAGAAGATGTAAGAGTAACTGCATCATTATAGGCATAATCAGCAAGTAAATCAAGATTTTCAAAATATTTCTCTTTCTTTATTATAGGATTTTTTATTTCTTTTATACAAGTAGGACCATCAATAGAAGTAATAAAGTTTTTTAACGCTTGGATAAGCTCTTTAAATAACTCATCTCTACTTTTATTTTTATCTTCAATTCCAAATAGGGAACATAACTTTTTCCATCTATCTGTCACATTTCTTTGAAATCCAACAGAATATGGCAAGAATGTTCCAACCGAAAGTCCATGGTGCACATCAAAAATTTTCCCGAAACTATGTCCTAAAGCGTGATCTATTCCAGGAGTCATATTTCCTTGAGCTCCCAATGCCGCCATTAATGCAGCCATTTGCATGTGACTATGAGCTTCTAAATCATTTGCTCCATACTTATATGTTCGAGGAAGATATTGTATAATCTCTTTTATTGCCATTTCATTTAAGGCATCTACATAAGGACTACTCCAACTTGATACAAAAGCACCTATTGCATGAGCAAGTGCATCTAAACCAGTTGCCATAGTTAAAAAAGGGGGCATATCTTTTACAAAATCATTATCTAGTATTACTTTATCCGCAAGTAATTCATCATTGACAACTATTATTTTCTTAGGTGGATCTCTCCGATTGTCTGTAATCAATGCTGCTACAGCAACTTCAGAACCAGTTCCAGATGTTGTGGGTATAGCTATCCAATATTTCACTTTTTTCCGTAATCCTAAGGAATTAAAGTAAGGTAAGATCATCAGAAGATCTTGTTCAGGTTTTTCATATTTAATTAACACAGTTTTGACAGTATCCATAACACTACCTCCACCAATCCCAAATATGACTTTGGGTTTAAATTCTTCGCAAATTTTTGCTCCTTCTTCAATTATACTCATAGGTACTTCAGGTAAAACTCCTGACCAGACTTTATAATCCATATTTATTAATTCTAAATGATCGGTTACTTTTTTTACAAATCTCTGTGTGTAATCATCTACTATTATCAAAGCTCTTCGATCTTCAGGATTTAGTGCTGCTTCTAAAAAGTTGGCCACTTGAATTAATCCTAGTTTTCCAGTATGTATACCTTTGGCTGAGAAATAATTTGACAAAACTCCTCTTATTGCTCTACCACCCATCCTGCTCATCATATCACGCGCAATCTCAGTTTCATACCAAGCTAATTTTGACATTTTTTTATCAATGCGTTGTTTATTAATTATTTTAAATTATATTATATCCTAATTTGATTTTATAATTTATAAGAAGATGCTTTGGATTAATTTATAAAAGTTATTTATTTATCACCATTTAATTAAAATAATAAATATTAAGAAAAAATAATTAAACTCAAAACTCTAATTTGATAAAAATGGTGAAAATATTAACTGAAGAATGGGTTAAAGCGTTTGGAGATGCGATTAATGAGAATCCTAATTATAAACCATCAGCTTTAACATGGGAAGGAGATGTACTTCTCGTTATTGAACCAAGTGGAAACTTGGATCATGAAGTAAGAGTGTTTATTGGACTTTTTCATGGAGAATGTACAGAAACAAGATTAGTAAGAGAAGGAGAAGAGGTAGAAACAGAATATATAATGGCTGGCCCTTATGTTAACTTTGTAAAAATCATGAAAAAAGAAATAGATCCAATTCGCGCAATCATGGCTGGCCAAATAAGACTTGAGGGAAATATGGCAATATTAATGCGCCATACTAAGGCAGCGCAAGAATTAGTTGAGAGTCTTGGGAGATTTGAAACCGAATATTTATAATAACTTTTTTTTCTTAATTGTAAAACTTTTTAAATCAACTAAAAAAACATTTAAGCCTTTTATTTAATAAAATCAAATTAATTCCAAGTATTAAAAAGTAAAAGGTAAAGAAAAAATGTGGTATTTCTATAGTCCTAATATAATTTATGGTGAGGATAGCCTAAATTTCATAGAACATATTAGTGGCGAAAAATGTTTTATAGTTACTGATAAAAATATTGAAGAATTAGGCTATTTAAAAATTTTAATAGATACTTTAGAGAAATATGGTAAAAAATCTGTTATTTTTAATGAAGTAATTCCTGATCCTCGCGAAGAAGGCGTTTTTAAAGCAAAAGAACAATGTATCTCTTATGGTCCCGATTTAATTATAGCTTTAGGAGGAGGTTCAGTTATAGATACAGCTAAAATAATTTGGGCATTATATGAATTTCCTAAGTTTATGATTGATGATATCCATTCTTTTAATAATGAATTATATAATATGGGAAAAAAAGTCAAATTCATAGCAATCCCCACTACATCTGGTACAGGTTCGGAAACTACAATGGCATCAATAATATCAAGATTGGAGAATAAGATATGGAAAAAATTTATTTATGCTCATAAGGGAATGACACCCACATATGCAATTGTAGATCCAATATTTCCTTTTGGGATGCCTTCAAGTTTAACGATTGATACTGGTTTTGATGCGTTATCACATGCAATAGAAGCGATGGTTTCTAATTGGAGAAATGAATTTTCAAATGGGATTGGCTTAAAAGCGATAGAGCTAGTATTTAAATATTTACCAATTGCGTATGAGGATGGCAAAAATAAAGAAGCTAGAAATTACTTACATCAAGCTGCAACAATGGCAGGTTTAGCTTTCAGCAATTCACAGTTACATATAAGTCATGGTATGGGACATAGTTGGGGTGCTGTTTTTCCTACAGCTCATGGTAGGGCAGTTGGTATTATACTACCTTATGTAACTCAATTTTTGTTAAACACTACTGATAAAGAAGATAAAACTATTGAAATCTATGCAAAAGTAGCAAAACAGCTAGGATGGGCTAATTGGGATGAAGAAGAAAAGAAAGCTGCCTTTAGGGTCATTGATAAGATTAAAGAACTTCAGAAAAAAGTTGGTTTTCCTACCAAACTGAAAGATTTAGGAATTTCAAGGGAAGATTTAGAGAAAAATATAGATCTATTAGTCTCATGCTGCTTTGAAGATGCTACTGTTGTAATGTCGCCTAGATCCGCTACAGATGATTCTTTTAGAAAACTCTTTGATTATGCCTTTGAAGGGAAAGATGTTGATTTTTAATAAATTAGTTATTTCCTCTTTTTTAAATATAAAATGAATAATAAAATGTTGGTGCTAGAGATTTGAAGGGATTTATAGGAAAACTCTTAAATATAGATTTAAGTAAAAAAGATATTTTTGATGAATCGCTTAATGAAGATTTTGCTAGGAAATTCTTAGGAGGTGCTGGCTATAGTTGTAGATATCTATATGATTTTTTAGATAAAAATACTGACCCGTTATCTCCAAATAATATCTTAATGTTTATGACGGGATTGTTATGTGGTTCAAATGCTCCTTCTAGTGCTAAATTTAGTGTTTGTGCTAAATCTCCATATACTGGAATATGGGGTGAATGTAGTTGTGGTGGTTTTTTTGGTTCTGAATTAAGAAAAGCAGGATATGATGGGATTATTATTAAAGGGGTTTCTGAAAGTCCCGTATATCTTGAAATTACTGAAAATTCCACTAAACTTAAAGATGCGACCAATATATGGGGAAAAGGTATACTTGAAACATCCCAAATACTTAAAGAGAAGTCAGGCTCTAAACTAACAAGAGTCGCGTGTATAGGACAAGCTGGAGAAAATCTGGTAAAATATGCAATAATTCTTTCAGAAGAAAAAGCAGCAGGTAGAACAGGTATGGGAGCAGTAATGGGCTCAAAAAAGTTAAAAGCTATAACAGTTCGAGGTAAAAAAAGAATCTACGAACCAGCTGATCCAGAAGGATTTAAGGAGGCTGTAAAAAAAGCTCAAAATTCTGTTAATTCTGCTTTTACAACTAAGATGTTTGGTGATATTGGTACTTCCGCAGGAGTAGATATGTGGAATCTCACAGGTGAACTACCAAAGAAATATTGGACCATTGGTGATGATTGGGACGGTGCTTATAAGATATCTGGAGCAACAGCTTTAGAAAAAATTGTGGTAGACAAATATCCTTGTTTTTCATGCTCAATTGGATGTGCGAAGAAAGCCACGATAAAAGAAGGAGAATTTAAAACTAATGGAATAGTCGAGTCACCCGAAGTTGAAGCTCTTGAAGGATTTGGATCGATGATTTTAAATGATAATCTGGAATCAATTGTTAGAGCAAATGTATTGTGTAATGACTATGGAATAGATACCATAAGTAGTAGCAGTACAATAGCTCTCTTATATTATCTTTATGATAAAGGAAAAATAACGTCTGAAGACATAGATGGATTAAAATTACAATGGGGTGATATTAGACCATCCTTAGAATTAATTAAAAAAATTTCTTTTAGAGAAGGTATAGGTGATTTACTTGCAGAAGGTTCTGATGCTGTGGGGGAAAAATTCAAAATCTCTCAAGATGAGATTGCTACTACGTATGGCATGGAAGTTCCCTACCATGACTTAAGAAGTAATTTTGGCATGACTATAGCATATGCTTTAGGAGCTCCAAGAGGACCATGCCATAATTCTTGTGATATGTGTACTATTTCTTTAGG
>JBHLNY010000140.1:0-8785 GCA_048941065.1 Promethearchaeota archaeon | reverse complement strand
AATAGTGGTTTAATGAAAGAAAGAATTCTACTAAACAGTATGATAGTTCAGTATCCAAGGATTAATATAGGAAAAATCCTGATTATATAAATAATTTTTTATATTTTATCAAATAATTAGAGAGAATTTACATATATTCATTTTTTTATAAAGAGTGTTTATTTTACATAATTATCCCTTTATTATTATGAAAAGATTGAGTAGTATTGATATATTTCGAGGATTAGGCATGGTCTATATTATGGTAGGCCACATGATCGACTGGTGGACAATACCTAAAGATGATTTTTTATTTTATATTTATGTATCCCTTTTCTCAGCTATAGGAGCTGCTGGATTTGTGTTTATTTCTGGTGTCAGTACTGCGGTATCTTACAGAAACCGGCTTGCGAAAGCTAAAACGTCAGATGATTATAACAATAAGACAATAAAAAAAGAGTATCTATTTCGAGCATTTCTCATTTTGATAGTAGCGTTAATATATAATTCTATTGTAGCAATTGAATTTTTAGATCCCCTTCTAATTTGGAAATGGTTCATTATATTAACTGTTGCAATCTGTCTTTTAATGGCTTTGCCATTATTAAAAACTTCAAGATTGTTCAGATTATTTATAGGGGTTATAATATGGATTGTTAATCAATTTATATTAGCATTTTTATTACATTTTGAAGCGCAAGCTAATTTATTTGGTTTAATATTTTATATATTATACAATTCTTTAGATCAAAATCCTATATTATCTTTTTTCACCTTCTTTTTAATCGGAACCGTAATAGGAGATCTTATTTATGATATCTACCAAATAAACGATAAAATTGCAAGAAAGAGAGCTATTAAACAAAAAGTTTTATTTCCTTCATTATTGATTGGCATAACTATGATTATGTTCAGTTTTTGGTTTTTATTACCTAATTTATTTACCGAAAAGATTCTTACGATAAATACAAATCTTTGGTGGTTGATTTATTCATTAGGAATAGAACTAATTTTAATTTCAATTTTATTGTGTATTGAAGAATTTGAATTTATTAAAACTGAAAAAAGTTATAAGTTTTTATACTATTTTTCTTATTATTCTCTATCCCTTTTTCTTTTACAAAACATAAATTTCTTTCTTTTTTATGCTCAATTAAATAGGTATAATATCTGGTTATTTATTGGTATAACAGTCGTAATATACGATTTATTATTAAGATTTTTGTATAAAAAATTAGATTCGAAATTTTCTTTGAAAGTTCAGGTGGGTAGATTAGCGGTGTTTTTTACAGGAAAAATAGAAGTAAAGAGTGAAAAAAATTAATTATGAAATTATTTAGCGAAAATGAATAATAAATAGGAAAAAATTACTTTAAATGTTGACTCAAAGACTAAAAAGTATTGATATCTTTCGTGGTTTATGCATGTCTTGGATGGTTTTGACTCATTTAATTGATTGGTGGTTAAAAAGCGAGTATAATTGGATCCATTCAGTAACAATAATGATATTAGATCCAATTGGAGCATCTGGATTCTTATTTATTTCAGGAGTAAGTATTACGTTATCTTATAGAAATCGCCTTGTTAAAGTTAAGAGTTCTGAAGATTATAATTATAGAATGATTAGAAATTCGTATTTACTTCGAGCAACGTTTATTCTAATCATAGCTTTATTATATAATTCAACTGTCGCTATAAGACTTATTAATCCTGGAATGATTTGGACTTGGTTTATTTTATTAACAGTAGCAGTATCACTTTTTATAATGTGGCCCCTTTTAAAGACTTCAAAACTTTTCAGAATTCTTATTGGAATAATAATTTTAATATTAAACCAAGTGTTAGTCTCTTTTTTATTACCATATGAAGGAGATTTAAATATATATGGAGTTCTATTCCATATTTTATATAATAATATTCATCAAGATCCGATAATGATATTTTTTCCATTCTTTTTATTCGGAACAGTAATAGGAGATATTATTTTTAATACATTACAAGCAAAAGATGAATATAATAAGAGAAAAAGGTTTAAAACCAAGTTTTTTATTCCTTCAATTTTTGTTGGGATTATAATTATAATTTCTGGAATTTTATTTCAATTCCCTAAATTTTTAACAAGAGAAAGTTTCTCGTGGATAATTTATTCTTTGGGAATTAATTTATTATTACTCGTAATATTGTTATTATTTGAAGTATTTGAGATAGTTAAAACAAAAAAAAGCTATAAGTTACTTTTTTATTACTCTTATTACTCATTAACTATTTACTTA
Organism: Promethearchaeota archaeon; assembly: GCA_048941065.1. Classification (GTDB taxonomy): domain Archaea; phylum Asgardarchaeota; class Lokiarchaeia; order Sigyniarchaeales; family SOKP01; genus Loki-b32. Next base: position 6,533 of record JBHLNY010000140.1, on the reverse strand, counting down.
GCCCATAATTTATTATACTTTTTATTTTATAATCAATTAAATGTGTTTAATATCTGGATCTTTGCAGCTATGGCATTTATTATAATAGGTATTATATTTAGGGAGATTTATAAAGTCTGGGAAAGTAAGGCTTCTATAAAAGTACAAGTAGGAAGGATAAGTTTGTCTTTAACTATGAAAATAGAGGAGAAAATACAGAGAAAATATAAAGAAGAAGGTAAATGAAAGAAAGAATTGATATTCTATTAGTAGAACGAAGATTAGTTGAAAGTAGAACTAAAGCGCATTGGTTAATAAAGAACGGTTATGTGTTTATTAATGGAAAAAAAGTGTTAAAGCCTGGAAAGAGAATAGAGAATACTCTTAAAATAACGTTAAAAAAAAAATTTCCTTATGTAGGTCGTGGAGGTTTAAAGTTAGAAGCGGCTCTAAGATTTTTTTCAATTTCTGTTAAGGGAAAGAAATGTATTGATATTGGAGCATCAATTGGAGGTTTTTCGGATTGCTTGATAAAACAAGGAGCCTTGAAGGTATATGCAATTGATACAGCTACTGATCTACTTCATCCTTCCTTAAGATGTGAGAAGATGAAAAATATAGTAATACCGATGTTAGGAGTTGATGCTCGTAATGTAATAAATATCGAAGAGAAAGTTGATATTTGTACTATAGATGTTACATTTGCCTCCCTAAGAGCAATTCTCCCTAATGTAAAACGAATCTTATTAAATAATGGTGATATCATCGCATTAGTAAAACCAATTTTTGAGACTAATTTTCAAAATAAAATTAAATTTAAAATAATTCAAGATTCTGAACAACTTTATGAAATTCTTTTGAATTTAATTGAGTGGAATATTGAACATCAAATTTTTCCCTATGGAATTGTTAAATCGCCAATATTAGGTAAAGAAGGATCAATAGAATTTATGATTCATTTCAAATTGATAAAACCAATCTCAAATATAAATTATAAAGATTTATTAAAAGAAATTTTATGTTAAATTCCTACTTTTTTTAAATTTTTATTTTTCTGGATAATTAGTAAATAATTTGCCCCAACTAGTATTTAAGAACTTGTTTATTAACATTTTTCCTTTTGTAGGATACCAAAACATATCATGATATATTTTTGATGCGTAGGTAGGGCCTAAAAAGAATAATTCGTTTTTAAAAAGGGGATATATGAATTGCAGTGGACCTTTTCTTACCATTTGATCTCCCCAAATAACCAAACTTCTCTTAACTTTGAATTTCCAATTAATTTCACTTACATTTTCTCCGATAAAATCAATTTGATCAAAATCTCCACAGCCCAATCCTTCATCATGTGCCATTTTTATAGCAGGTAATTTCATAGGTTCAAAACCAAACATATGAGCTACTGTTGCATCAACTGCTACCTGGTCATATCCAGCAAGTAAATAATTTTTAATACGTGGGATCATAGTTCGAGGTCCTGCGCCATCTCCACAAACTGTACCATCTACAATAGAAAGGATGCTTGGATGGATCTGCTTTTGAATTATTAAAAGATCTACTAAAACTTCAGACATATATTGATGACTAAAATGCCTTCTTTTCGTCAATAATCCTCCAAACGCGTTTTTCATAGCACATGTTATCCCACCATGCTTCATTTCTCCTTTTGTCTTTTTTAAACTGCCTCCTTCTGCCCCAGTATGCCCATGAGTCTTCATTGTTGGAAGGTGAATTACCGGCTTCCCTACATAAAATTTAGGGATATTAAAACCCTCTGGAAATATTTTAGAATCTAAAGCATGCAATTTTTTATTTCTTAAAGCTAAAAACTTAGGTCTTAACGATTTATATGGAACAAAAGGAATTCGTGTTAAGGGGACGAACCAAACACCAAACTTTTTAATTATTGGGGTCCATTTATTTCCCTTTAGACCTTTTTCAATGTTCGTGACCACAGTTCTATTCTCTGCAGTAAAGATTTTTCTCGGGTCATATCCATCTTTAATCATGGTTCTAAGGAGTCCTTCTAATTGCCATGGTGGACTAGAACACGCCGGAAAAAATTTTGACCAACTTAAGTTTAATTTAACAATTATCTTTTTGTCTTTATTATAAAATTTTTCATAATTTGCATTATGTAGTAATTTCTTGTAGTCCTCTAAGATGGTTTTGGCCGAGGTTTTTATTACAAATATCTGTGGTCTTTCTGACTTCATGATTCAATTCAAAGATAATACCTTGTTAGTCTATTGGGCTTTTTATAAGCTAATACCCTTAAATCTAATTATTTTTACAATTATTGGGATTATAAAGTTATAAATTAAATAATAATTAATATAAAAAAAAATTAAGGAAAGTTAACCGTAAAGATTAGTATTTTATAGAGAGCACTTTTTTTCACTCCCATCGCTCAATGACATCAATTATTAAAAAAATATTGTATATATTGTAGAGAACGGCAAGTAGAACAATTATCTTAACATATGGCCTAACAGTTTTTTTACCTGTTAAATCTCTTCTAGCATAATAAAAACTTTTAATCATTGATGCAATAGAAATAAAAACAAAAACTATTGTGATAGAGTAAAAAATATATTCCCAAATTTTAAATAATAATACGTAAGAATGCTCTATATAAACTACAAATTTCCATATACCTATAAATAAGATAATTACAGCGGCAAATAAGAAAAAAAAACCCCAATAATACTCTCTACTTATCATATTCTATCAACATAGATCTTATTAATAAATGAAATGAAATAACATAAATTATAAATGACTTAAAAAAAAGGGGAAAAATGATTATGTAGTCCATGTATCTGATATATGAGCAACTCCTTCATAGGATTTCCTTTCTTTTTTGAAAGGAAGACAATACATAACATGTTCACCAGTTTCTCCGCCAATTAATATCTTTCTAGGACTTTCTAAACCACATCCAATATGTTCTTCTTTTTCAGGGCACCTAGGATGAAATGCGCATCCTTTTGGTGGATTTATTGGGCTAGGAACATCGCCTTCTAATATAATTCTGTTTATTCTATAAGTAGGATCGAAAGTAGGACGTGCAGATAATAATGCTTTAGAATATGGATGGGAAGGATTATTAAAGACATCATTAATTGTTCCAACCTCTACGAATTTACCCAGATACATTACTGCGATTCTATCAGCTATGTGCTGCACAACAGTTAAATCGTGAGTAATGAAAAGGTAAGATAAATTGAACTTTTTTTGAAGGTCTTTTAATAAGTTTAATATTTGAGCTTGAACAGACACATCAAGAGCGGAGGTAGGTTCATCTAAAATGATTATTTCGGGATTACAAGCAAGAGCTCTAGCAATTACAATTCTTTGCTTTTGACCTCCTGAGAATTCATGGGGGTATCGATCTAAGTGTTCTCTTTTCATTGAGACTACTTCAAGAAGTTCAAGAACTCTTCTGCGAATCCTTCTTTTTTTTGACATTCCTTCAAGAATTTTAAGAGGTTCTCCTATAATATCAACAATTTTCATACGAGGATTTAATGAAGCGTCAGGATCTTGAAATACAATTTGAATCTTTTTCCGAATAACTTTACCATAAACCTTGAATAGATTAATATAGTAATTTACTAAAACAATGCTAATTTTTTTAAAGATTTTTTGAACATTTTTTGGAAAGACTTTAAGTCCTTGTAATGTTTTGGTATGAGTTCTCTTAATATATGGTTCTAAACGCTTAAGAAGATTTCCAAACAACTTAACAGAAATAAGAATTAAGGGTCCTCCAAAAATGTTAACTATAGCTTCTTTCTTACTTTTTGGTTTTTTTCTTAATATATCTTCTTTTTTTGATAAGCCCTCAACAATTCTTATTCCACGATAAAAAATATCTCCAGATGTAGCAGGAACAAGATTTAAAATAGTATTCCCAATAGAAGTTTTTCCACATCCACTTTCTCCAACTAATCCTAATGTTTCTCCTTTATAAAGATTAAAGGATACACCATCTACAGCTAAAACTTCTCCAATTTTCCGCTTAAAGAACCCTCCTAAAATAGGATAATAGGTTTTAAGATCTTTAACTATAAGAAGTACTTCTCTTTTTCTCTCTGGTTTTAACATTTTTTTCTTACCTTACTTATTTAATTTTCTAATCGATTTACCTTTTTGATATTTTAATTCTTTTAAATTTTATACTAAATAAGAAGCTTTTTCCTCTTTTTTCTCCCATTCATATTTCGGTGAATCTTTATATTTGGGATCAAATAGATGGCATGCTATGAAATATCTGTCACTAATTTCTAGAAACCTAGGTTTTACTTTATCGCAAATTTCCATTCGATGATCACATCTTGGGTGAAATCTGCAACCTGATGGAGGATATATTAAATTCGGAACCATTCCCCGAATAACCTGTAATTTCTGATCTTTAGTCTCAAGGCTTGGAATAGCACTAATCAATCCAATAGTATATGGGTGGCGTGGATTTTTAAATAAATCTTTAACAGAAGCATATTCGACTATATTACCGCTATACATAACAGCGACTCTGTCGCATAAATCAGCAATAATTCCTAAATCATGTGTAATCATAAGGATTGAAGTTTTAAATTTACTCTTTAAAACGTTCATAAGATCGAGAATCTGAGCTTGAATTGTAACATCTAAGGCAGTTGTAGGTTCATCAGCAATTAATAAGTGAGGATTACATGATAATGCCATAGAAACCATTACACGCTGTCTCATACCGCCGCTAAGCTCATGCGGATACCTTTTTAGAATACCCATGGCATCTGCTATCCCTACTTCTTGAATAATATCCGATGATTTTTCTTTAATAATATTATTTAAAGTTGGCAAATGCTTGGTTTTTTCTTTGAGTTCGCTAATTTCACTATTAATCCTTGCGCGATCTTCCTTCGTTAACTGATCTTGATTTTTTAAATCCTCTTTTAATTGCTTAATTTTTTCATTATTTTTCTTTCTTGCAAGAATTCGCTTATCTAGAGTTTTTCGAAGCTTATCCTTCTGATGTAAATTAAAAACTTCCGCTAATTGGTCTCCAACTGAAATAACTGGATTAAGAGAATTAAGAGGATCCTGAAATATCATCGTAATATCATCACCTCTGATTGATCTCATATCTTCTTCTGATAAATCTAGTAGATTAGTATCGTTAAACATAATTTTTCCGTCGATAATTTTTCCAGGAGCTCTCACTAACTGTAAGATTGAAAGAGCTGTTACTGATTTTCCGCATCCAGTTTCACCTACTAGTCCAAGAACTTCATCTTCGTAAATATCAAATGAAACTCCATCAACAGCTTTGACTATTCCTTCTTCAGTATAAAAGTATGTTTTAAGATTTTTTACCGAAAGTAATGGTTTTGCTTTTCCTTTTTCTTCTGAAACTATTTGATTCATTTCTTCAATAGGTTTTTTATCCTTTTCTATTATTGTCATTTTTAATTTAACCAATATTTATTTAAAGTAAATACAGATTATATGTGAAATTATATATTTCTTAATCTCGGATCTAAAGCATCTCTTAGCCCATCACCGAGTAGCATAAAACCTAATACGGTCATCATTATCATAAAACCTGGCCAGAATACTGCCCATGGAGCATTAAGTATTTGAGCTCTTGCTTCGTTAATATAGAACCCCCATTCGATTAACCTAGGATCACTAATTCCTAAAAAGCTGAGGCCTGCTAAACCTAAAATAACTCCCCCTATATCAAACGTGAAGGCAATTACCGTTGGTTGAATACAATTTGGAAGTAGATGTTTAAACATAATTCTCCCATTTCCCGCACCTGATGCTTTTGCCGCTTCTACATAGGGTAAATTTCGAGCTTGTAGTACTGATCCTCTAATTAGGCGAGCATATCCTGCAATGCCTAGAATCCCATAAGCAAGTATGAAATATTCTAAACGCTGGCCCCATATTGCAATAAAAACTAAAACTAAAATCAAACCTGGAAATGCTAGGAAAATGTCCATAGTCCTCATTAATATTGTATCAATCCATCCTCCATAATACGCAGCAACCACACCAACTATAATACCAAGAACCACCGCAATTATTAATGCTGGTAAGGCAATTGTTAAGGAAAACCTTGCACCCCATATCAAAATAGATAACAGATCGCGCCCGAATTTAGTTGTTCCTAAAGGATGGCCGGGAGATGGGGGCGAGTATGGATATTGTTGGGGACTAGAAGGATTTGGGTAAAAAGATACTGTTTCGGTCAATGTATAGGGTGATATCCATGGACTAAACACCGCAAATGAAACTATCACAAAAATAACAATTATACCTATGATGGTTAATATGGACTTCAATCTCCTAATAAACTTTCTTTTACTTATCGTCTTTTCGTATTCGAATTGTCTCATTGATAGATCCTCCATTACATATCCTGGAATAAGAAGAAATTTAAGATAGGTGATATAACTTTCCCTAAACTTTCTTTTCTCTGGGATTTCAATTGCTTCTTCTAATTCAAGTTGTACCATTTATTTTCCGCATTTGTTTATTTTCGTTAATATCTAATCCTA
>JBHLNY010000139.1:0-8873 GCA_048941065.1 Promethearchaeota archaeon | reverse complement strand
CCAGCTTTGAGAAGACCAGGTAGATTCGACCGTGAAATTGTGATTGGAGTTCCTGATACTGATGGACGTTATGAAATTTTATTAATCCATACCCGTGGAATGCCCTTATATAAAGATGTTGATCTTCGACAAATTGCTGAAAAAACTCATGGATTTGTAGGTGCTGATGTAGAAGCATTAGCAAAAGAAGCTGCAATGTTAGCTATAAGAGAAATTTTACCAAAAATAAATCTAGATAAACCAATTCCTCCTGAAATGCTGGTGGATCTTCAAATTAAGATGAACCATTTTCAAACAGCATTAACTGGTATCGAACCATCTGCTTTGAGGGAAGTGTTAATTAGTCAACCAACCGAAACTTGGGATGATATTGGAGGATTGGAAGATGCAAAGTTGCAATTAAGGGAAGTAATAGAATGGCCATTAAAATATCCTGAATTATATACTCATTTAAAATCAAAACCTCCTAATGGGATTTTACTTTTTGGACCTCCAGGAACAGGAAAAACATTGTTAGCTAAAGCGTTAGCACATGAAAGTGAGGTAAATTTTATATCAGTAAAAGGCCCAGAATTTCTATCGAAATGGGTTGGAGAAAGTGAAAAAGCAGTAAGAGAAACATTTCGAAAAGCAAGAGCCGCAGCACCCTGTATTATTTTCTTTGATGAGATAGATGCAATAGCTGGTATAAGGGGAAGATTTGCGAGTTCTCAAGTTACTGAGCAAGTTGTGTCGCAATTATTAACTGAAATGGATGGATTAGAAGGTTTAAAAGATGTTGTATTACTTGCTGCTACTAATAGACCAGACATGCTTGATCCCGCTTTACTGAGGTCGGGTAGGTTTGGAAGGCATATTGAGATACCTATGCCAGATAAAAAATCGCGAATTGAAATTTTTAAAATACATCTTAGAGACAAGCCATTAGCAGATAACGTGGATATTGATAAAATGGCGGGAGATATGGAAGGCTATACAGGAGCGGATATTCAGGCAATCTGTGAAGAATCTACTCTCCTAACTATCCGAAAAGCAGTTGTTGATAAAAATATTAATACTCAAGATGCAGAATCTGTAAAAGTAGTAAAAATTTCTAAAACTGAATTCGATGAAGCATTTGAAAAAATCTTAAAATCAGCAGATAAAGCAAAGAAATCTCATGAAAGATATTCTCAAGAACCTTCAGAAGAATTATATAGATAATAAAATTTTAAAATTAAATTATTTAACTTACAAAGAAAGAGAGAAAAAATATGGTAATGGAAAGTCAAGAAAATAAAAAAAAAATTATTAATTTAGATACCTTACTCGAGATATTAGGTAATCCTACAAGAAGAGTTATATTAGCAAAACTAGCTAAAGTACCACATGGCGCCTCGGAATTGGCGAGATCATTAGGCATTTCCCGTCAAGCAGTTCATTCTCAATTAAAAATTTTATCTGATAATAATATAATTGAAAATATAGATCCCAAACCAAGGGGTGGAAAATATCGAATAGTTAGCAATCTCTCTTTAAGAATTGATTTAACTCCTGATTATTATAATATAGAATATGATGTTGCAGCAATAAATGAAAAGAGTGAATCAATTCAGTTAAAAGATATTGGATGTGATGTCGATTATAAGAAAATTAAAATTCCTAATAAAAAATTAAGATTTTTAGGAGAAAAAATAAGAGAAATTGAGCAAAACATTATAGAATTAGAAGAAGAAAGAAGTGATTTACTTCAAAACAAAGAATGCCTAATAGTGGAGCTTAAAAATCTAATAGGACAACAATATGAAGACCAACTTAGGAAAGGACGCTCTAATTTGGAAAAAGAAATTTTTTATACATTATTTTACAACCCAATAAAATATTTCAAAAGAATTAATATTGATAGCTTGTTAGATGATATGTTTTTCTCAGATATGGATCTTATTAGCAGGGATCAACATAAAGTTTCTGTAAGGCATTTATTAAGAGATTTATCCAATCTGATGGATTTTTTAAAAGAAGATGAAGATGATTGGTTCTTTGATATATGAAATTGGCTTTCTATTCTTTAGTTATGTTTATTAAAATAAAAATTTAAGGCCGTTATATGAATCTTAATGATTTTAAAAAAGTTATGCCAGAAATTTTTGAAAAAGTAAAAAAAGATGTTAGAAAAATATATGGACGCCATCGAGCAGGATTAAGTTTAGGTTTAGTTGAGATGGGTATGTATCGTGGTGGTTTTATAGGTGGAATGCACTTTTATCCTGGTACAGACATAGTCATAAATAAAACTCCTTTAAAGATTATTTTAGAAGAACAACCTAATGATATTGTATGGGCTTATACATATCACATACTTTTACATGAATACGTTCACTCTTTAGGAATACTAGATGAACAGCAATGTAGAACAGTAACATTAATGATAAGTGAGAAAATTTTTAAAAAAGCAAATCATCCTGCAATAATATTAGCAAAGAAAGGAATCGGAACATACTTTCCGAACTTACACTTAATTTATGCTCCTCCTGATCTTAGACCTGACGGAGTTTCCATTGAATATATATTTGGATTTGATAAAGAAAGCTACTCTTATTATTCTTAAAAAACCCTGTTTTAATGATTTAATATAATTAAATTAATTATAAAGGACTATTTAGATTAAATATATTTGAAATATCAAATTAATGGTTGAAAAAGATTTCAAATACATCCCCGGAAGAAGAAAGTCAAGAGGAAAAAATAAATAAAGATATCCAGATCACCCCAGAACAACTCATTCTTAATTGGAAATTCAAAGAAGTTAATAAAAAGCTTACATATGACATAAAAAAATGTATAGGGTGTAGTTTATGCAAATTAGTATGTCCTGTTGAGGCAATTGAACTAGGACCTATTCCTGAAATTGCACAAAATATCTTAGATGAGAGTAATCCAAAAGTTTTAATAGATTATGATCAGTGTTGTTATTGCATGTTATGTGCTATTGTATGCCCAAATGATGCATTTCATGAATCTATCGAACCTGAAGGGCAAATCGATATCGATGAATATCCGTCAATAGATAAATTCTATGAAATTGACCTAGATAAATGCATTGCAGACAAAAAAAACAAAATCTGTAAGCTCTGCTTAAATGTTCGAGATCGAAACAATATAAAAGAATATTTTAGAATTGAAAAAGAATGTCCAACTCAATGTTTTCATATAAACTCTCCTATCACGGGAGAAGTAATTATAAAAAAAAACATGCTCTATAAATGCGATCCACAGGGTTGTAAGGCATGTGTAAATATATGCCCAACAGAATCTTTTTTTATTCCAGAAAGCGCTGAGGATGTAAAAAAATATGGAAAAATTGCGTGTGACGAGGATGAATGCTTTTATTGTGGAGCGTGTGAGAACTCTTGCCCCGATGATCTAATTGTGGTTGAGAGGAAAGATATAAAAATTAATGATCCCAAAAAGCAAGGAAATTATCCCTGGATTCAAGGCTGGATTAAGAGTATAAAAGAAATTTTAAGAAAAAGGTTAATCTATGGAAAAGAGCCAATAGAAATTCCTATAATAGAAGAAGAAGTTAAAAAAGTAAAAGAAAGAATAGAGGAAGAAATCCCTCAACTTTCCAATGAAGATCGAAAGAAATTATATGAATTAAATGAGAAAATTCAGGATTTTTTAAAATCGACTAAAATCAGATATTGGATGAAAGATAAAAAGATAGATAAAATTATAAAAGATCTGAAGAAATCCTTACATAAATAAAATAAAGATTATAAATCAAAATAATTTAATACTTCTTGTATTAAAATTATAAACATGTAATTAAAATTAAAGAATTAAACCAAAAAAAACAATTTATAAAATTGATGAGAAATGGTTAGGACAAAAGAACAGTATATGAAAGATTTAGGTAAAATGAAATCTAATCTTTATTATGATGGCGAGAAAATTGATCGATTAGATGACCGTCAAATGGCTTGTTTAAATACGATTGGAACTACATTCGAAGCCTTCGACGATCCTGAATACAAAGAATTAGTACAAGTAAAGTCTCATCTTACGGGTGAAATTATTAATCGATTTACCCATATTCATCATAGTACTGAAGACCTTCATAAAAAGCAAGATATGACGCGTAAATTATGCCAAAAAGTTGGTGGATGTATTCAACGATGCATGGGCTGCGATGCTGCGAATGCGATATACAACGTTTCATATGAGGCTGATAAATCAAATAATGGAGAATCTCATTACCATGAAAATTTTAAAAAATGGCTATTAAGATTTCAACAAGAAGATTTAGTCGCAGCTGGAGCTCAAACTGATGTAAAAGGTGATCGAATTAAACGTCCGGCTGATCAAGCAGATCCTGATATGTATGTTCATGTTGTAGAAAAGAAGAAAGATGGAATTATAGTTCGTGGCTGTAAATTGCATATTTCAGAAGCTTCTGTTTCTGATGAACTATTAGTTATCCCAACAAGAGCTTTAAGACCAGAAGATAAAGATTATGCTGTTGCCTTCGCTGTACCTGGAGATTATGAGGGCGTTACTCAAGTGGTTACCATTCATAATTACCGTGATAGGAAATATTTTCCGCGTGGTTTTCAACCAGGAGCCACGGATTCATATATAATTTTTGATGATGTATTCGTTCCCTGGGAAAGAGTCTTTTTATGCGGTGAATACCAGCATGGGGGTGCCCTTGCCTTACTATTTGGTCTCTTTCACCGGCATAGTTACTCGGGATGCAAACCCGCAATTGGAGATATAATGACGGGAACAGCAGCTTTAGCTGCAGAATATAACAACATAGCTAAGGCAACACATGTTAGGCATAAATTGGCAGAATTAATCTTAGTAACAGAACTCGGTTATGCTGCGGGATACACTGCTTCTGATTTAGGAAAATCAGAAGTATACATGCCTGGAGTAGGATTTATTCCTTATGGGCCAGGAAGCTACATTCCAAACTCAATTTACTGCAATGTTGGAAGATGCTTAACCGGAGAAAATGTATTCCGCGAAGCTGAGATAATTACAGATATTTCAGGTGGTATTCCAGCAACTTTCCCGCATGAAAAGGATTTTGTAAATCCTAAATTGAAAGACAAACTCTATAAATATATTACTAGAAACCCAAACATATCACCTGAAAATGCTGCACAATTTTGGCGATATGTTGGTGATTTAATTTGTTCTGCAACAGGAGGAATCCATCTCTTTGGAAGTTATCATGGAGGAGGAAGTCCAGTTATGGAGGAAATAGCTATTACAACCCAATATGACATTGAAGCCCGCAAAACGATGGTTAAAAAAATAGCTGGAATTGACGATGAGTTAAATAAGAGCAGATTGAAATTCAATGAGAAAAATACCACAAAATTGATTGTACATGATTTAGATAAAACTGTGTCTGAAAAGTAATGTAAAATTACTTTTTTTACTCTAAATCTTTTTGAATTAAAAAGCTATGAGTACTTAGAATTTTTCAAACTTCTTTTTTTTATTTAAAATCCTTCTTCTTTAAATATATTAAGTTATAATAATAACATGATTTTTAAAATTAAAGTAAAAACTGATAAAAAGAAAAATGAGAAAATAATTATAGCTTGGATACAAAAACATAAAGATTTTGAAAAAGATCTTCAAGAACTTTTACAATTTTTTAAAAATCAAATAACTTATTCTATAAAAAGTAGGATCAATGAATACTATAGAATCACATCTAATAATCCTGCTATTATGCTGTCTCTTATATCATCTATTCATGATTTGATTGCTGAAACTTATTTCAATGCAGAAGAATCACTACAGGTTCAAGAACCACTAAATATCAAAGATTAAGTAGTAAAAAGTCTTGTCTAAATAATTGAAATTAATATAAAATAACTAATTCTCTTCTGTTTGTGGAACCACTTTTAAAGAGATTTGCTTAAAATTCAAAAAGTAAAAGATGGGAGAGGGGGGATTTGAACCCCCGACCCCTTGGTCCCAAACCAAGAATCATACCAAGCTAGACTACCCTCCCTTTGAAAAGTGGAAACTTTTTAAAGATTATCTTTAATTCCTCTCTTACTAATGAGATAAATTAAAAATTAATCAAGCTATTGTATTTATAAATTGGTATAGATAAATAAAATTAGGATTCTAAAAAAGTTTTTCCGTCAATAATTGATGTTTTTAATTTTTACTTATAAATAACTAGATAGTTCTATAATAAAATGAATTTTGAACTAAAGAAGTGAATAAAATGGTTAGTGAATGATTACATACTTCAGAAATTATTGATAAAAATGCAAAAAAACCTTTTCAAGTTTTTTTTTCAATAAGAATTAAGAAGTAAGGTTCTCTATTTAATAATCAATAGATATACATGATAGATGGAAATAACATAAAAATTTAGATATTAATTTGAAAAAAACAATTTACCTTCAAAAAATAGGTCAATTTGATCAAAACGTTCTATTAAAATTGAAAACTCATCTTCAATGGGCATTAAAAAAGTTCTCTTTATCTGTAGATATACAAGGGGATGAGATTCCATTAGATAATTCATCATATAACCAAATGAGGCAACAATATGATGCAACGTTAGTATTGAAAAGATTAAAAAAGCATGTAAAAGAAAAGCATTACTTTCGTGTATTAGGAGTAATGGATAAAGATATATATTCTAGTTACTTAAATTTTATATTTGGAATTGCTGTGAAACCTCTTAGCAATTTTTCTAAAGCATCTATAGTGGGACTAATTTCAATTTCACGTCTTCGGGAGAGTTTCTATAGGCGAGAAGAAGATGATTCCCTGTTTGAATTAAGAGTTTTAAAAGAAGCAATTCATGAGCTTGGGCATACTCTTAGTTTAGAGCATTGTAATAATTATTGTATTATGAGGTTTTCAAATTCACTAGCAGATACAGATGATAAACCTTCTAAATTCTGCGAGACTTGCTCAAAAAACTTAAAAAAATATTTAAAAAGCATAAACTAATACTTTAATACCTTTCCTTAAATGTTTCATAAAGTTTTTCGCTGAGTTTTAATATTTTTTTATTATTATTTACCAAACTGATTAAATCTTCTGGAATGTTTGCAATTCCAAAATATGCACCAGCTAAACTTCCTCCTATTGCCCCTACTGTATCACTATCGCCCCCTGCAGTAGCTAATTGATATATACAATCCTTAAATGAATCTAAATTTTTTAAGAAAATAAAAATCGCACAAGTAACAGTACTTATAGTATAAGGATGAACAAAAGCTTTCCCTAGGAATTGCTCAATAAAGTAGGGAGATTTAACTCCTGATTGAGAAAATTTAATCAATCCCGCTTCAATTGGTAAATCTATACTTGATCGTAATTTTCTTAAAATATCACAAAATTCTTCCCAAATTTCATTTTGAGAGTCAGAAATGGAAGAAATAATTAGGTCAAAGAAGTCATCAATAGAAAAACCTTTTTCAGGATCTCTTTCAATAAGGTAAGCAATTCCATTTGCTATTACAACGGCTCCTGCAGAAGCTGCGGGGTGAGAATGAGTAATAATGCTGGATTTAATTGCTGCTGTTTTTAATGCTTTTATATCTTTGCTATAAAACAATCCAATTGGCGCTATTCTCATAGTAGTTCCATTTCCACCAGAATTAGATGCAGCATCTTTCCATGATATCCCATATTTTAATTTTCTTGCGGCAGTAATACATCCATAACCAGCTCCAATTGGGGGGTCATCAAGCCATTTAACATACTCATCTATAAAACTATATAAATTAAAACCTCCTCCTTGGATTAATGCTTGAGCTGTATGTATGGTGAGTTGCGTGTCATCAGTATAGGTATTGAATAATTTTTTGTTACTATTAAAAAAGTCTTCAAATTTCGTAAAATTATCCACTATAGTCTCTCTAAGCATTCCTTCAAAAGGGTGTCCAAGTGTATCTCCAATAGCCACTCCTATTAAAGATCCTTTAAATTTATCTAAGTAATCGATGGGCATTACATTTTATTAGGTTTCAATAATTATTTAACTTTTACAAGTTTACCTTTAATGTTCATAAACCTTTTTAATTTTATCTATCAATTCTGTTATACTAAAAGGTTTATCTAGAAAGCTTTTGGCGCCTAATGAAAGTGCTTCTTGTTTAACACTATTATCAGCACTGGTAAAAATAATCTTTGATCTACTATTTATTCTTAAAATTTGTTTTGTTGCCTCAATTCCATTCTTAATTGGCATTCGATGGTCCATCAAAATGATATCTGGTTTTTTAGGGAAATTATTATACAAAGAAACAGCTTCCTCTCCATTTTTTGCTTCCCCTATGATCTCAAATCCAGACATTCCCAAGACTTTTTTAAATAACAATCTAAGTGACTGATCATCTTCAACAATGAAAATTGAAGCTATTTTATTTACACCTCCGGAATTAATATAATAAAATTACTTCCTTTTGTATAGTCTCCCTTTATTCGATCATCAGCCCAAATATGACCTTGATATGTATTTAAAACTTTCTTTACAAGCGATAATCCAATACCCATTCCGCTAATAGTTTTATCTATATTATAGGCTCTCTGAAATATAATCTCTTTATCGGTATCAGATATACCAATTCCGTTATCTTTAAATTCAAATTTTACAAAATCACGATTATCCTTTTGGATCTTTGAAACTTTAATCTTTATTTCAACGGGGTAATTTTGATTATATTTTACAGCATTAATTAAAATATTTTCAAATATTTCAATTAAAAGTTCATTTCCTTGAACTATTATTGTTTTATAAGGATTTTCAATATCAATATTAATTTTTTTATCTTGATAATTGTTTAATAAAAAATCTATTGATTGGTTCATTACTTCAATAGCTTCTATAGGATGAGTGG